>JBAWZV010000002.1:0-251799 GCA_037142875.1 Actinomycetes bacterium
GGCCTGTACGTCCATCACGGGATCAGCACTGACGGCCGCCTCAGGGTCGACGGCACGGCGAAGTTCATCAGCGGTGTCACGGCTGACTCGCTCACGGTCAGCAACGCTCTCATGGGCAACACCGCCAGCTTCTCGGGCGCTGCCACCGTCGGCGGTCTCCTGACCGGAGACACGGCAAGCTTCTCCGGTGCCGCGACCGGCCTCACGGCGAGCTTCTCCGGCGCAGTGACGACCGGCAACTTCACGGGTCTCGGCACGGCGAGCGTCCAGGGTGCGGTCACGACCGGCCATCTTCAGACGGAGGCGAGTGCATCGGTGTACGGCGGCCTGACCGTCGAGCATCAGCTCCGTGCCGATCAGACGGCTCACATCATCGGGCGCCTGACGGCGGATAGTTCTGCCACGATCAGCGGGTTCGTCACGACCGGCCACCTGAAGGTTCAGGCCAGCGCGACGATCTACGGTGGCCTGTACGTCGATCACGCGATCCGCACTGACAGCCGCCTCAAGGTCGCCGGCACCGCGTACTTCGGCGGGGCTGTCACCGGTAACTCAACGGCGAGCTTTGCAGGCGCCGTCACCACGGGCAACCTGGTCGGGCTCGGCACTGCGAGCTTCGCAGGCGCCGTCACCACCGGCGACCTCGTCGGGTTCGGCACCGCGAGCTTTGCAGGTCAGGTCACGGTCGGTTCCGCCAGTTTCGCCGGCGCAACCACGATCAGCGGTGACCTCGTCCTCAACGGCAACGCATCCCACATCAAGTCGACGCAGGCGACTGCGCCGACGGTGACCACCGAGGGCACCAACGCGACGTGTACGGTCAGCACCGGTTCGACCGACACACGCGGCAAGATCACGGTAATCGTCAGCGGTGGCGGAGCAAGCAACGAGACGGTCTGCGGGGTGGCCTTCCACACCCCGTACACCTCGGCACCGTCGCTCGCGATGACGCCGAACAGCACCGACGCTGCGGCTATCGGGAACGGCGGCAACACCTACGGCCCGTACTTCACCTCGACTACGACCACGTTCAGCGTGCACTCGCAGACGACACACCCGGTGACAGACGGCGTCTACATCTACTACTACACGATGATCGGCTAACAACTTCTCCGATCATCGCGAGACCCGAGCGGACGGGGGCCACAGGCAGATCAGCTGTAGCCCCCGTCCGTCTGAAAGCGATCGGCACCGGCGAGCGACGTTCGCATGGACTAGGTCGACGAAGCAGCGGGATTCCCACTGCACCTTGACCCTCGGCTAGACTGGAGAAGGCATGAGCGAGCACGACGACACGTACCCGGATGCGACTGGGAAGAGCGCTCCCTCGTGGCAGGCGAGAAGTCCGAAGCCCCGGCAGGTTTCCTGGAAGCTTTCGATTGCCATCCTTGCGGGCGCAGTGCTGATCGCCGGGTACTTCGTCTTCGTGAAGGGTGATGGCAGCAGCACCAACGCGACGACGGGTACGACCCCGTCCACCTCGACCGGCAAGGTGCTCAGCTACACCGTGATTTATCCGAAGAACTGGAAGCGCGTCGCACCCGACAAGGCCGCTCCCGGTCTGCATGCATTTGCGGCGGTCGAGCGAACAGGTGGGGGAGCACTCGTCGTCATGCGTCTTGAGGGCAAGGTCACCGACCTTGAGGGCGCCTACCTGAAGACGCTTACCGCTCAGCTCAAGAAGTCGATTCCGGACTACAAGTACCTCGGCAAGCAGATGCTGAAGCTTCCTGAGGGGAACGCCCTCGACTTGACGTACCAGCGGACGAAGCTTCACGACATCAGGAACGTCGTGGTTTTGCCGGTCGGCGATATCAGCATCGTGATGGCGACGATCGCGCCCGAGAACAACTCGGCTGTGACCAGCGAGCTCTCTACGATCGTCGCGTCGTTCAAGATCAACCCGTAGCGCCGTAGCACGACGCTTCGGGCGGACGACGGCAGGCACGCCATCACGCAACAGTCACATGGAGCACGCAACGAACCCGTCCGTGCTTCATGTCCTGCCGCATCCTGGCGGTGGAGGGCAGACCTATGCCGACACGCTCGACCGGATCCGCGACTATCGCTTCGGACGTGTGGTGCTTCAAGCGTCCGAGTCGGGTGAGGCACCTGCGTGGTTGATGGTCAACGCAGCGCGCGCCAATCTGGCGGCCCGGCACCATGACCTCGTTCACGTTCATGGCGAGGCCGCAGCATTCTTCACCCTTCCGGCGATCATCTCTGGTCATTCGGTGTTTACAGCTCACGGCCTCAACCTCGTGCGACGCGTTCGCGGTACACGGCGCCGCATTGCCGAGTGCAACCTTCGTACGATCGTGCGGAGGACGGCGCGGACGATTGCTGTGTCGGAGGTCGAGCGCGACGACTTCGTCGCGATCGTCGGCGATCGGCTCGCCGACAAGATCACACTGATCCGAAACGGCGTCGACATTCCGAAACCAACGGATCCGGAGGAGCGCCGACGAGCTCGCGCGGAGTTCTGGATCGAAGAGCACGAGTTCGTCGCAGTGTTCGTCGGGAGCGTCAAGGCCGTGAAGGACCCCCTGACCGCCGCACGCGCCGCGGTGCGCGCCGCGGAGGATGCCCCTGTCGTCATCCTGTTCGCCGGAGACGGTGATCTACGGCCGGATGTTGAGGAGCTCGCCCGTGACGCAAACGGTGCCGTCCGCCTTCTCGGAAGTCGCCGCAATATCTCCTCCGTCCTCGCCGCAGCAGACGCCTTCGTCCTCCCGTCGCGCCACGAAGGGCTTCCATACGCTCTTCTCGAAGCGATGGCTCACGGCCTGCCGACAATCGTCTCGGACAGGCCCGGATGTATGGAGGTGGTCGGCGACGCGGGCATCGTGGTGCCGGGCGGCGACATGGGCGCGTTCGCCGATGCGTTTCGGCGGCTCATTGCGGACCCCGGTGCGGCTCGCGCGCTCGGTGAGCGGGCACGGCAACGCGTTGCAGCGACGTTCTCGGCCGATGAGCAGGCCCGACGGACGTGCGACGTCTACGACGCCGTGCTCTCGTCAACCACCTGACCAGCGGTGGCAGACTCGGTCAGTCGCGGCTGCGGAGACCGATAATGGAGAGCAGGAACGACACGAACACGATCTGAATCCCCACGATCACGAGCGCTGCCGCGAGCACAGCCAGCCGTTGATCGCCGAGCGAGCCGAAGCCGTTACCGAACCAGCTTGCCAGGATCGCCGCGAGGATCCCGCCGCCGGCCAGGGCGCACAGCGTCCCAACCAGCAGCCCGTGCTCCAGTCGCACACGCTGCTGCATGCGTTCGAACCAGGCGTCGTGTTCGCCCAGGTGATGAACACCGTAGGCGCGCCCGCAGAGCCCGAGACCGATGATCTGGCTGCCGATAACAAGGAGCAGCACGCCACCGATCAACGTGTGGACATAGAAGTCGCGACCGAAGAGGGCTGCACCGCCGAAGACGAGGCCGATAACGGCGAGTCCGAGGACGGCGAGCACCAAGCCTGGGAGGAGAAAGAGGAAGTCCGGGCTGTACACGAGCATCAGACGAAGGTGCCGCCAGCCGTCACGGAGCGGTGAGAGCTTCGAGACACCGCTACGTGGGTGCAGCTCGATCGGGATCTCATGGATCACGAGCTTCCGCTTCGCGGCGCGGATCACCATCTCCGACGCGAACTCCATGCCGGTTGAGCGGAGGTCGAGGATCGGGAGGGCATCGCGTCGCAGCCCGCGCATACCGCAGTGGGCGTCGGCGATCGGGGTGCGGTAGAGCAGGTTCAGGAAGCCGGACAGGAGCGGGTTCCCGATGTAACGGTTGAGCCACGGCATCGCACCGGGCTTGATGTTCGCCATCCGGTTCCCCATCACCAGCTGTCCGCCGGCTTCGAGCTCGCGGACGAACGCCGGGATCTCCTCGAAGTCGTAGGTCAGGTCGGCGTCGATCATCACGATGTACTCGCCCTGCGCCGCGGCAAACCCAGCGAGGTACGCGCTGCCGTACCCGCGGCGGGGCTCATCGATAACCGTGGCACCGGCCGCACGGGCGATCTCGCCGCTCCCGTCGGTCGACGCGTTGTCGACGACGATCACCTCGCCCGAGAGGCTGGCGGCCGCCAGGACGGCGTGCGCGCGGACGACGCACTCCTCGATGTGTTCCGCCTCGTTGAGACACGGAATCACGACGGAGACGAGCGGCGTCGTCCGAGTCACTGCCGCGTCCGTGATCGTGTCATCCAAGGGAGCCTCGATTCGTCGCTGGGGGGAAGCGCGGGATCGATGGTAGCGGGACACCGAACGCAAGCCCAGGCGGAGTGGGACGGAGACCTGGGTCGACGGCGCTAAGCTCGCGCTGCGATGCGGATCTGCGTGATCTACGACTGTCTCTATCCGCACACCGTCGGGGGTGCGGAGCGGTGGTACCGCGATCTTGTCAACGAGCTCGTCGCGAAGGGCCACGAGGTCACCTACGTGACGCGGCGTCAGTGGGACAGAGGATCCGGTCCGACCATTCCCGGCGTACGGGTGGTGGGCCTCGAGCCGTCGCTCCCTCTCTACGATCGCAACGGGCGTCGCCGGATCACGGAGGCGATCGCGTTCGGGGCCGGTGTCTTCGCGCACCTGCTGCGGCACGGTCGGCGCTACGACGTCGTTCACACGGCGTCGTTCCCCTATTTCTCGCTGCTCGCCGTGGGCGCAACACGTCGCATGTGCGGCTTCGACCTCGCAGTCGACTGGCACGAGATCTGGACGCACGACTACTGGGCTGAATACCTCGGCGGGCTCTCCGGACGGTTCGGCTGGCTCGTTCAGCGCCTCTGCCTACGACCGAGGCAGCACGCGTACTGCTTCTCACAGCTCCATGCCGCTCGGCTCCGAGAGTACGGCGTGCACGGTGACGTCGTCGTCCTCACAGGCCAGTACGCGGGCACCGCGGGGACTCCGACCCTGGCTGCCGACCCGCCAACGGTCGTCTACATCGGCCGCCATCTCCCGGAGAAGGGTGTGGCGGACATCGTTCCGGCCGTCGCAGCCGCGCGGCTGCGCCTCCCAACGCTCCGGGCCGAGATCTTCGGCGACGGGCCCGACCGCGCTCGCGTCGAGCAACTGGTCGAGGACGCCGGGCTCCGTGACGTCATCGCCATCCGCGGCTTCGTCGACGCCGATGTGCTCACCGCGTCGCTTGCCCGGTCACTCTGCCTGGTGCTCCCATCACGGCGAGAGGGTTTCGGGAAGGTCGTGGTAGAGGCCGCCGCAGCAGGTGTCCCTAGCGTCGTCGTGGCCGGCGCCGACAACGCAGCCGTCGAGCTCATCGAAGACGGCGTGAATGGATTCGTCGCGGCGTCTGCGTCGGCTGACGACCTCGCAGCGGCGATTGTTCGGGTGCACAACGGGGGGGAGCAGCTCCGGCACGCGACGCGCGCGTGGTTCGCCACGAATGCCGAACGACTCTCACTCGATGTCGCCGTGGCCCAGGTTGTGACCCGGTACGCGACTGGTGCCCCCGCTGTTGCCCCGGGAGCCTAAGCGGCCGCGCCGGAACGTCAGCGATCAGGTCCCCGCGACGGCTTCGGCCCAGTCGAGCTGCTGTCCGCAGAACGAGCTGGCCTGCGCAGGGCTTCGGTACTGGACGGGCGATGCCTCGGTCGAAGTCGCGAACGCGATCGGCCCCATTGGAAGGTCGGCGATGTAGCTGCGGCTGCCCGGCTGCAAGAGCGGGCGCGTGTAGTGCAGCTCGACGTCGTGCATCCCGGCACCGAGGGCGATCGATCCGAGCAGGATGTACTGAATCGGGAGCTCGATCCGATGGGTCGCCGTCCCCACCTTTCGCCCGTCGACGGTGACCTCAAGCTTGCCTGCGGTGAAACCGCCGAGCCAGACGTCGTAGGTGGCGGCGCGCGCGAACTTGATGTGCGCCGAGATCGTGCCGTCGCTGCTCGGGTACACGCCCTTGCTGTGATCGATCCGCCAGCTTGGTGGATGCTGCGCGACGCCGAACTCGAACCCAAGGGGTACGGGCCGAGGCACCGCAGCGACCCGCCCGTGGGCCTTCGCAGCGATCGCAGCGAGCGTGCGGATATCGGAGCACTTCGGGACGTCGGTCGGTTGGAGTCCCTGGCCGAGCGGAAGGCGCTCGAGCACCGCCGGCGCCGAATCGTCGCGCTGCCAGACGTCGTAGAACCGCCCTTCGCGAACAAGGCGATATGGCGACGGCGGACGACTGCCGAGCGCGACGTGGTCGAGCACGAGGGTCCGGTAGTGCATGACTGTCGTGAGGGGGTAGGTGTCGATGTCGTCCGGGTTGAACTGGGCGATGCCCAAGCCGCGCAGGAAGTGCCGGATCGCGTAGGGCTGGAACTCGTTCATCGCTGAGGGCCCCTGGCCATCGAAGAGCTTCCCGATGGTCTCGAGCTCGGCGAGCTGGTTGCGCGGAGCGAGCCGAGCGCCGCTGTAGGCAAGGACGTTCGAGGCGAGAACCCCGCCGGCGAGAACGACCGCGGTGAGGGTCGCGATCCGCTCGCTACTTCGGAGTCGCAGAGCCCTGAGTCCGGTGAACGCGGCGACGAGGAACGCCGGCGAGGCCATCGCGAACGCCTTTGCTGTGACCCACGGGGTTCCCCCGACGGACACGATCAGGCACCCGACGCAGGCCGTGGCGACGTACAGCGGTACCGCCCAGAGCCGAGCTCGGACGGCTCCCAGAACCCCGGCAGCCGCGAGCGACACGAGCAGTGCGATGAGGACGTACGTGGGCCACATCGGTGAGGGACGATCACGAAAGTCGGCGACCGGCCAGAGTCCGAGCACCTCGAGAACACTCAGCGCGTGGAACGAGACGACGTGGAAGGTCGACGTCGACGCGCGAAATGCGCGCGCGGTCGCGAGTGTTGGCAGCGAGATCAGCACGAGCATGCCGGCGGCGAACGCCGCGCGCTGGAGCGCGTCGTGGAGCGGTAGCCGCCGGGCGAGCGAGACGAGCGGCAGGAGCGCTGGTGCGAGCCACACCGCCCCACCGAGGCTCAGCGCGGAGAGGACAGCGGCCGTAACGACGACGAGAGGCAGAAAGCCTCGCACGGACGGAGGCGTGCGGAGTGCCCGGGCCGCCATCAGCACGACGAGTGCGAGGAGCGGTGCGACGACGACCTCCTTGATCGCTCCCCAGAGCTCATACCCGTAGAGCAGCGCTGGCTGCGACGCGACAAAGACGGCGAGCGTGCCGAGACGTCGGCCACCGAGTGCGGGGCGGAGGAGCACCGAGACGATGAGCGAAAGCAGCAGGCCCTGGAAGGCGAAGTACGGCTGGATCACCCAGGCGACGTCGGTCCCGACGAGGTGGGCGCCGACGCCGAGCGGCATCATCGTCCCGAGCGGGTAGCCCTGACTGAGGAACCGGTGGAGGAGCTGGTGATAGACCGACGGCGGAAGGCCAGCAGAGTTGCGCCCGTGGCTCATCACGCGGTCGATGAGGGAGAAGAACTCCGATGTGTCATCGAGCGAGGCGTACCCCGCAAACGTCGCGATGCCGGAGAACAGCACCGGCGCTCCGTATGCCACAAAGACCGCGATGGCAGTCCCGGCCAGCCAGCGGTCGAGTCGCAACGCCTGGAGCCGCCCCGTTCGGAAAGCCCCGACGAATCCGCCTGCCGCGATCAGCATGACGGTCGGAACCATGAGTCGTGCAGTCGTGCCCGACAGCGTGCAGATGTCAGCGGCGACAATCAGGCCCGCAAAGCCGATAGGTAGGAGGAGCGCGCCGGGGAGCCGTGCTTCGCTCCCGATCTCGATCAGGAGCGCGATGCCGAGCGAGATTGTGGCGAGCACAACCGGGAACAGCAGCCAGGACACGATCAGGCTCAATGGATCGCTCTCATGCGTGCTCGCGGTGGCGTCCCATCTCAGCCGGTGGGCCGAAGAGGGGGCGCATGGAGCCTAGCATGCCCTCTCCTGGCTTCCTGTTCGGCGAGACCCACGTCGCGGGCGTCTGACAGGTCAGCCCGGCCGTTCGGCGCCGTGGTTCTCTATGCTGGCTGAGATGGCTGCGCTACAGAGAGTCCGGAACGGGTTGGCCCACTCGACCAACCGTCTGTTGGGCCGACGGAACATCGTCGGTGCGCTCGTCGCGGTTGCGGTTGCGGCCGGCGTCGTCTGGTCGCTCCTCCCCTCGGGCAGCCGCACGTTGACCCTGACCGGGAGCGCGCCGAACACGTTCACGATGCAGTACTCGAGCAAGTGGAAGCTCCTGTCGGCTGAAGAGGCCGCGAAGTTCGCCACCCATCCGATCGACGTTCTCGCACGCAATGACGGACGCGGTGTGTTCCAGCTTCGTCGTGACAGGTCGGCGAACGGCGTCGACGCGCTCAAGCTCGCCCGAGGAGTGAACGCCGCTCTCAAGGCGAGACTCCCCGACTACCAACTCGTGTCCGCGCAGGTTGTTCAGACGAGCGCCGGCCGCATCCTGTTCTACACGTACCTTCGATCTCAGCGAGGCACGCTGCACACGATCACCATCATTCCTGCGGGCACGGCGCCGAGCTACGTGATCGATACCGTTTCGAACCCCGCAGCGACCGACGTCTCGGCTCAGATCCTTGAGATGGTTCGTTCGTTCGCGCTGGCCTGATCCGGTCGACTACGCGGGGCCGACCGCTTCGATCCAGTCAAGGCTGCGACCGCAAAGCGCTGAGGCCTTGGCGGGTGCGAGATAGCGCACTGGCGTGTCGTGTCCTGTCTCGCTGAACGCGATCGGACCCATCGCGTCGGAGAGGGTTGCTCGGCTGCCCGGTTGGAGGAGCGGCCGGGTGTAGTCGAGCGAGATCGTGTGCGTGCCGGTCGTGAGTGAGACCCGGTCGAGCGGGTAGAACTGCCCGGGCCGTTCGATCAGGTGTGTGATCGTGCCGATCGGCCGTCCGTCGACCGAGATCACGAGCTTGCCTGGTGTAAACCCGCCGATCCATGTCTGGTAGGTGCCGCCGCTCCGAATGGGCATCTCAACGCTGATCCGAGCGTCGCTTGTCGGGTACGCGTTGATGCCGTCGTCCGTCGCCTTCCAGCCGCGGGGGAGATCCACCTGGCCAAGCCCGAACCCGACGACAGTCGGGCTCTCGGCGTACGCGACACGGCCATGGTGCTCTGCCGCGACGGTCGCGAGGTTCTCCACCGTTGTGCAGTTCGGCACGGCCGTGGGGCGGCCGTCGAGACCGAGTCCAAGGTGGCGGTATACCGCCACCCCCGCGGGGTTCTTCTCCCAGATCTCATAGAGCCTGCTGCTCCACACGCGGTGGAACGACGACGGCGGCCGGCTGACGAGCGGGCCCGTGCTGCGCACGATCGTGCGGTACCGCAGGACGAGTCCGCCGTTGTGAACAGTATCGAGGTCGACGTTCGGCACGAGCCAGGTGAACTGCAGGTCGTGCATGAAGTGCTCGGCGTAGTACCACTCGTAGCCGAGGATCAACGCGGGTCCCTTCCCCGCGAGGAGAGGACCGAGCCTCTGCTGCTCAGCGAGTTGCGGGTGCGGAGCAAGCCGAACAGAGCTGTAGGCAAGCCCGTTCGACCAGAGAACCCCTCCCGTGATGAGCACCGCTCCCGCGACCGCGAGGCGCTCCCACGCGCGACGATCGAAGAAGGTCTGGAGGCCGACCGCTGCTGCTGCCAGGAAGCCGGGGGAGGCTGTCGCGAGCGCCTTTGCCGACGTCCACGCTGAGCCGCCGAACACCTTGTTCAGGATGATCCCACCGACGCAGATGAGGATGTAGGCGGGCAGCGCAAACAGCTGTTTCCGCGAGGAGCGGACGATCCCGATGGTCGAGGCCACGAGGATGATGGTGATCAGTAGGGCCGTAGGCCACATCGTGGCTGGCCGATTGCGAAAGTCGCCGACCGGCCAGACCCCGAAGATCTGGAGGTCGCTGAGCGGATGGAAAAGGGTGCTGCCAAGCGCATCGCTTGACTTGGTCGGCGTCGTGAGGACGCCGCTCGCTGAACGGAAGAACGCGTTCATCGTGAGCAGCGCCGGGATCGCGAGCACCGCGAGGACCCCGATGAGGTAGGCGGTTCGCTGCGCGAAGGCGCGCAGGCTCATCGTGCGCGCAAGTAGGAGGAGCGGCGCCGCCGCCGGGAGAAGCCAGATTGCCGAGCCGACCGTGAGCACCGAGATCACCGAGGCCGCCACGACCATCACCGGAACGAGATCGCGATAGCTCGGCGTGGATCGGCGGATTCGCTCGACGAGGACCGCAAGCATCACGAGCAACGGAGCGGTCACGACCTCCTTGACCGAGCCGATCAGCGAGTAGCCGACGAGGAGCGCCGGCTGCGCAGCGACGACGACCGAGGCGGCTCGCAGACGGGGCGAGCGCGTCAGCCCGAGCAGGAGCATCCAGAGGCAGGAGACGAGGAGGGCAGCCTGGAACGCGAGGTACGGCTGGTAGACCCACGCAACGTCCTGCCCGATGACCGTCTTTCCAACGCCGAGTGGCATGAGCGCTCCGACCGGGTACCCGGAGTTCATGTAGGCGCTCACGACGTACTCGTAGGCCGAGCGCGGCAGCCCGTTCGCGTCGAGGCCCTGACCGAAGTGGAACATGCTGGTGCTGCGGCCGTGCGCGAACACGTGGTCGATCAGCGTGAACCAGTTTGCGGTGTCGTCGAGCGTCGCGTAACCGGCGAACGTCGACCCGCCCGAGAGGAGAACGGGGGCCGCGAGTACGAGGAACGCCACGACCATCGCGGCGCTGAGCCAGCGGTCGAGCGTGAACCTGCGGTGCCGACCGACCGCGTAGCCGAGAACGACGGTGCCGAGCACGAGAGGGACGATCAACCTCGCCGTCGTCCCCTTCAACGTCATCAGGTTGGCCTCGGTGATGATCCCGGCGAACCCGATCGGCAGCAGCAACGGGCCTGGCAGGTGCTTTCCGGAGAGAGCCTCGATCAGCAGTCCAGCTCCGAGTGAGAGGACGCACAGAAGCGCTGGAAAGGCGAGCCACTGGATCAGAAGGTTCATCACGTCACGCTGGAGGCTCGAAGGTGGATCCGCGGAGGAGAGGTGTCACGCGTGGCCGTCTGCGAGTCTAGCTACATGCATCCGCAAACACCGATCCGTGACCCCGCGCTGCGAGCCCAGAGGTGGCCGCTGTGAGAGCTGTCGTGCAGCGTGTGGCGCATGCGCGTGTGACGCCTGGCGGTCAAGTCGGCCACGGTGCCTGCGTGCGCCTCGGCGTTGCCCGGGGTGATCAGATCGTGACCGCCGAGCGTCTCGCCATGAAGATTGCGAAGCTCCGTATCTTCGGCGGGGCAGACGGCCGGTTCGACAGGTCGGTGCTCGACGTTGGCGGTTCGGCGCTCGTCGTGTCGCAGTTCGCGCTGATCGCCGACACGCGCCGCGGGTCCAGGGTGTGACGGTGGAGACGGGCGTCTTCGGTGCCCACATGATCGTGGAGATCACAAACGATGGGCCGGTCACGATCGTGCTCGACGGTTGAGGAGCGGGCTCATGAGAGCCGATCTCATAGATCGAGCACCCTCGATTCATAGCCGCTGCTCAAAGGGTGCCGTTTGCTACCCTTGTGAAACCACATTTCGGGCTGGTCGAAATGGGCGCGAGGCGCCCATTTTTTATGACTTGACTTCAATGGCCAAGATTCACGACAAGGAGAAGAAGCTGTACCGCGAGGTGTCCCGTTCCGTCATGAACGCAGTTCCGGGTGTCGACGTGCTTGCCGTCGAGCTCACTGGAAGCGAGCGTTTCTGCGTCTTCATCGACCACCCGGCCGGTGTTGACCACGCGCTCTGCGAGCGCGTCTCGACGGTTCTGCAGCCCTACCTCGAGGAGTACGGCGTCGAGGTGTCGTCGCCCGGAATCGAACGGCCGCTCCGCACCCGTGCGCACTTCGAGCGGGCAGTGGGGCAGGCGGTTCGGGGGAAGACCGAGCAGAGCCGTTTTCGCGGTGATGTCGTCGCCGCCGGCGAGAGCTCGTTTCAGCTGCTCAACGTGACCGGCGATCCGGTCGACATACCGTACGACGCCATCGTGCGGGCCAATCTGATCGACGAAGGGACGGAGACGCGATGAGCCAGGAGATCGTTGACGCCGTGCGCGAGATCGAGCGCGAGAAGGGAATCGAGACGGGAACCCTCGTCGCGGCTCTCGAGGACGCGCTGCTTGCTGCGTACAAGAAGACGCCAGGAGCGTCACGTCACGCGACCGTGGAGCTCGATGACGCCGGAGACTTCAAGGTCTTCGCGATCGAACTACCTGAGGATCTCGAGGTGCGGCTGCTCGAGGAGGCCCGCGAACATGCACTCGACGAGCTCGAACGGATCGAGGAGGAGACCGGGGAGAAGAATCACACGCTCCTCGCAGACGACGACCTTGACATCGACTGGGCGCAGGTGCCCGAAGAGCTGATGAAGCGCGAGGACGTCACACCCGACAACTTTGGTCGTATCGCCGCGCAGACCGCGAAGCAGGTCATCCTGCAGCGCATCCGTGAGGCCGAGCGCGCGATGATGTACGACGAGTACATCGACCGCGTCGGTGAGGTCGTGACCGGCATCGTGCAGCAGGCTGGCGACCGCAACAACGTCCTGGTCGACCTCGGCAAGGTCGAGGCGCTTCTGCCTCGCTCCGAGCAGGTCGACGGCGAGCGGTACGAGCAGGGCTCCCGGATCAAGGCGGTCATCACCGAGGTTCGAACCGGCACGAAGGGACCGCAGGTCATCCTCTCGCGCCGTGATCCCGAGCTGATCAAGACACTGTTCGAGCTCGAGGTGCCCGAGATCGCAGACGGTCTCGTCGAGATCCGCGGAGTCGCCCGTGAACCGGGCTACCGCTCGAAGATCGCCGTCGAGTCCCACACCCAGGGCGTCGACCCGGTCGGCGCCTGCGTCGGCCCGCGTGGTTCGCGCGTGCGCATGGTTGTGTCGGAGCTCCGCGGTGAGAAGATCGACATCATCCCGTGGAATCCGGAGCCTGCCCGGTTCGTTGCGAAGGCTCTCTCGCCGGCCCGTGTTCGCGAGGTCTACCTCGACGACGAGAACCGCGAGGCAACCGTTGTCGTCCCGGACGACCAGCTCGCTCTTGCGATTGGCAAGGAAGGCATGAACGCGCGTCTGGCTCATCGCCTGACCGGCTGGAAGATCGACATCGTCAGCGACACCGAGTTCGCCCAGCAGGAGCAGACAGCAGCCTACGGCGGCGGCGAAGAGGGTCAGGAGAGCGACGTCTCGGGCCGGTGTGGTGCCGTTCTCTCGAACGGCAAGCGCTGCCCGAACGCGTCGCTCGAGGGCTCGAAGTACTGCGGCGTCGCGGCCCATCAGGAACTTGCGCTCCACGAGTCCGACGACGAGGCGAACATGATCGTCACGGAGTCGGAGCCGGAACTTGAGGCGCTCGCGGATACGGCCGAGTCCGCGCCGGTCAGCGAGAACGGCGACTCACTCGGTGAGTCCACCGGCGTCTTCGCGGCAGGGCCGGGAGATGCACCTGTGGCTGGCACTGACGAGACGCTCGAGTCTGGCGGTGCCCCGCTGGAGCGCGTCGAGGAGGATCCGCATCACGGGATTCCGCTCGAGATCGTGCCCCCGGCCGACGAGGTCGACGGCAACGAGTAGCGTTCCGATCCGGAAGTGCGCTGGCTGTGGTCGCTGCGCTCCCCAGGGGGAGCTCCAGCGCTTTCACAGCGAGGCGGACGTCCTCGTCCCGGGCCCAGGGTCCGGGCGAGGCGTCTACACCTGCCGGAGAGTTGCGTGTTTTGAACGCGCACGTGCCAAGCGTGCGTTCAACAGAATCCTTCATCAATCCGTCCGTGTCGACCCAGAACTGACACGGCTCTACACTTGAGGTTGCATGCCAGGCGGAAGACCGATCAGACCTAGAGGAGGCGGAGGCCCGGGAAACCGGAAGCGCCGCGTTGTCATCGAAGGCGGAGGCGGGCGCCCCGGCGCCGGCCAGCGTCAACGCCCCGGCGACCGCTCGGTCGTGCAGGCACCGCGGACACCGCGCGACATCGCGCCGCCCTCGGGTCCCGTCAGCGTCGAGTCCGGCGTGACGGTGCAGAACTTCTCGCAGGCTCTTGGCACACCGATGAGCGACATCCTCAAGCTCCTGATGGGGCTCGGAACGCTCAAGACAGCGACGCAGTCGCTGACCGATGAAGAGGTCGAGCTGATCGCAGCCGAGCTCAAGCGCGAGGTCACCGTCAAGCACACCGGTGACGAGGAAGAGGAGCCGGAGACCTACGAGGACGCCGACGAGCTGCTCAAGGATCGCCCGCCTGTCGTGACCATCATGGGTCACGTCGACCACGGTAAAACCACGTTGCTCGACGCGATTCGCAAGACTTCGGTGGTTGAGACCGAGGCCGGCGGCATCACTCAGCACATCGGGGCGTACCAGGTTGAGGTCGGCGACCGCAAGGTCACGTTCCTCGACACCCCGGGCCACGAGGCGTTCACCGCCATGCGCGCCCGCGGGGCGAAGGTCACCGACATCGCCGTCCTTGTCGTCGCGGCCGACGACAGCGTCATGCCGCAGACACTCGAGTCGATCTCGCACGCGCGGGCGGCCGGAGTGCCGATCGTCGTCGCGGTCAACAAGATCGACCTTCCCGACGCCAACCCTGATCGTGTTCTCTCCGACCTCGCAAACCAGGGTCTCCAGCCCGAGGAGTGGGGCGGGACGACGCAGGTGGCGCGGGTCTCCGCCAAGGCACGGACAGGGCTTGACGACCTGCTCGAGCGCATCCTGCTCGTCGCCGACGCAGAGCTGATTCTCAAGGCGAATCCGACAGCCGAGGCCTCGGGTCCGATCATCGAGTCACGGCTTGATGTCGGCCGCGGCACCGTCGCGACCATGCTTGTCCATCGCGGCACCATCCGGGTCGGCGACGCAATCGTCGCCGGCGATGCCTGGGGCCGTGTGCGCGCGCTGTACGACTACCGCGAGCGGAAGATCGACGAGGCAGGCCCGGGCGACCCGGTCGAGATCCTCGGGTTCGACAAGCCGCCGCCGGCAGGTGAGTTCGCCCACGTCGTCGAGAACGACCGCCGGGCGCGTGAGCTCGCGCAGCAGCGCGGTGAGCGCCTCCGTCGCGAGGTGCTCGCGAAGCAGTCGAGCCGCGGCGTGTCTCTCGAGCACCTCTTCGAGCGGCTGCAGGCCGGCGGCGTCGCCGACCTCAACATCGTCCTCAAGGGTGACGTGCAGGGCTCGGTCGAGGCGATCGTCGGAGAGCTCAACAAGATCGACCACGCCGAGGTGCGGGTGAACGTGATCCACACTGGCGTCGGGGGGATCACCGAGAACGACATCAACCTTGCCGCGGCCTCGAACGCGATGGTCGTCGGCTTCAACGTGCGTCCCTCGACGGAGGCACGGCAGTTGGCCGAGCGTCAGGGCATCGAGATCCGGCAGTACCGCGTGATCTACAAGCTCACCGAGGAGATCGAGCAGGCGCTTGTCGGCATGCTCGCCCCGGTGGAGACCGAGGCTGTCATCGGCGAGGTCGAGGTTCGTGCGCTCTTCAAGGCCTCGCGTGTCGGCACGATCGCGGGCTGCATGGTCACGAGCGGAATCGTGCGGCGAAACGCAAGCGTCCGGATCTTCCGCGACGGTGCACGGATCCACGAGACCACCGTGTCCGCGCTCAAGCGCTTCAAGGACGATGCGCGCGAGGTGGCTGAGGGCTTTGAATGCGGCGTCCTACTCGAGGGCTTCAACGACCTCCGCGAAGGCGACATCTTCGAGGTCTACGAGACACGGGAGGTCGAGCGCACCTCGCTCGACGAGGCTCCCACCGCCGAGTCCTGAGTTCCGGGTCCGTCGCAATCTTCGATCTCCCCGGGCGAGTAGCGTTGCGTCATGTCTGAACGCATGCGCCGGGTCAACGAGGCCGTTCGGGTGATCGTGGCGGAGACCGTCGGGAACCTCAAGGATCCTCGTATCGGCCTCGTGACGGTGACCGGAGTTACGGTCTCACCGGATCTCCGCGAAGCGCGGATCTACGTGTCTGTCTTCGGAAACGCGAAGAAGCAGAAGGCCACCCTCGAGGGGCTCGAGTCGGCCCACGGGGTTGTGCAGCGGCAGCTCGCCAAGGAGCTGCGGATGAAAAGGACGCCCCAGGTGACCTTCGCATACGATCCCTCCGTCGAGCACGGCGTGCGCATGACGAAGCTGATCGACGAGCTCGCCCCTGACGAACCCGATGATGGAGAACATGGCGACGACGCTGAATGACTTCGACGCGGTCGTGGACGCATTGCGCGCCCACGACAAGCTCCTCGTAGTCACCCACGAGAACCCTGATGGCGACGCGCTGGGATCGATGCTCGGAGTCGCTCTCGGCCTGCGTCTCCTCGGGAAGGATGCGGTCACCTACCTGAGTGGCGAGACCCCACTGCCGGCCGAGCTCGCCTTTCTTCCGCTCGGCGAGATCGTCCGTGAGCTTCCGGCCGACCTCTCGGAGCGGCTGCTACTGGCTGTCGACTGCGCGAACGAGCGCAGGATCGGTCCGGACGTCGGGATCCTGACACTCGCGACGTCGGTCGTCGACGTCGATCACCATCACGACAACAGCCGCTTCGGCTCGGCCAACCTGATCGTCCCCGACGCGTCGTCGACCGCAGAGATCGTCTCCGACCTGCTTGCAGCACTCGATGTAACGCTCACACCGGAGATTGCAGAGGCGCTGTACGTCGGCCTCGTGACCGATACCGGCCGTTTCCAGTACTCGAACACGACCCCGAAGGCTCTCCGACTGGCCGCCACCCTCGTTGAGGCCGGCGCCGATGTTCACGGGATCTTTCAGCAGGTCTACGAGACAGTCCAGTTCGCAAAGCTGAAGCTGCTCGCACGCGCGCTCGAGAGTGCGCAGCTGTACGACGGCGGCCGCTTCCTCGTCGCGAACCTCGACAAGTCGGACTTCGTCGAGGCCTGCGCAGAGGAGCCGTACTCCGAGGGGATCATCGACTACCTCCGCGCGGCCGAGGGTGCCGAGCTCGTTGCGTTGATCCGCGAGCCTCCTACGGCGAACGGGCCGACCCGACGGATCTCTCTCCGTTCGAGCATGGACGAGATCGACGTGTCAGCGATCGCCCGTGAGGCCGGTGGCGGCGGACATCGCCAGGCCGCCGGTTTCTCGAGCGAGGACACCGTCGAGGGGATCGTTGAGTTCATCCGTTCGTCGTTTGCCGCGGCCGTCGGGAGCGACGGAGCTGCGCATGCCCCCGCGCGCGCCTAGACCCATCGGGGTCGCTCTGCTCGACAAGCCTGCGGGCCCGTCCTCCTTCGCGCTCGTGTCGGAGTTCCGTCGCCGTACAGGCGCACGGACAGGTCACGCGGGAACTCTCGACCCGTTCGCCACCGGCCTGCTGGTGCTCCTCTCGGGGATTGCTACCAAGCTCGTCCCGTGCTTTGTCGGTCTCGACAAGCGTTACGTCACCGACGTCGATCTGACCTCGACGACATCGACCGGCGACCCCGAGGGTGAGGTGCTCGAAACCCACGCTCCCCTCTCGCACCAGGCGCTCGAGGAGGCCGTTGCAGGCCTGCGCGGCGAAGTCGAGCTACGCATTCCCGCGGCCTCAGCCGTCAAGATCGGTGGCGAGCGTGCCTATCGGCTCGCGCGGCAGGGAACCGTCGTGGAGATGCCGATGCGCCGGTCGAGAGTGCACACGCTCGAGATCGTTGAATACGGCGGTGACAGTGTCCGCCTTGCGCTGCACGTCGGATCGGGGACGTACGTTCGCTCGATTGCCGAGGCACTTGGCGGTCACTGCCGTACGCTGCGACGAACGGCAGTTGGCCCGTTTAGCGTGGACGAGGCCGATCCCGCGCGGCTGCACCCGATCGGGGAGATGCTCGCCCGGCTTCCGGGTGAGGCGCTCGAGCGCGTGCCCGCTGACGTCCGTGACCGCGTTCTCGAGTTCGACGCTGCCGAGGTGGCGCTCTGAACGTCGCCCACGCACCTGGCGAGCTCGAGCGACGGCCACGCGCCGTTGCGATCGGCACCTTCGACGGGGTGCATGCAGGGCACCGGGCTGTCGTTCAGGCGGCGCTCGCTGCCGGTGACACGCCAACCGTCGTCACCTTCGACCCGCATCCGCGCGAGGTGCTCGGCTACCGGGTAGCGGGTCTTGCGACGCTCGAACGGCGGCTGGAGCTTCTCGCCGAGCTCGGGGTGGAGGACACGCTCGTTGTCGAGTTCACACCTGCGGTCGCCGAGCTGCCGCCGGCGGAGTTCGCACGGGAGTACCTCATCGCGATCGGGGCCAAGCAGGTGATCGCGGGCGAGACGTTTCGGTTTGGGCATCGCCGCTCCGGCGACTTCGCCCTCCTCGAGGAGCTCGGGCTCAACCCGCAGATCGTGCCGCTCGTCGAGGGTGTGTCGTCGTCGCAGATCCGCCATCTCATCGGCGCTGGCGACGTCCGCGCTGCGGCGCCGCTCCTCGGCCGTCCCGTTACGGTCGAGGGTCTCGTGGTCACAGGCGATGCGCGGGGCGGGACGCTTGGCTTTCCGACCGCCAACCTTCGCGCTGACCCGGCGCTCGTCGTTCCCGCACACGGCATCTACGCGGGCATGGCGCGAGGGCGCCGCGCGGCGGTCTCGATCGGCGTCAATCCGCACTACGGCGGCGCCGAGCAGCGAATCGAAACGTTCCTTCTCGACTTCGAGGGTGACCTCTACGGCGAGCGGCTCGTTGTCGAGCTCTGGGACAGGCTCAGGGACGAGGCGGTCTTCGAGTCCGAGGCCGAGCTTGTCGCCCAGATCGCCCGCGATGTCGAGGCGACGAGGGCGGCCGTTTCACCCTGTTAGACCCGCCGGAGCGCAGAGTGGCTGCTCTTGGTACCCTTTCAGCGACCGCAACCCGGCCGTGCGCGTCTCTTCCTTCGCGGCGTCTGCTGGGTCACCGGTGACTCACTAACGAGGAGGACACATGGCCCTCACCAAGGAAGCAAAGCAGCAGTCGTACGCGAAGTTCGGAAAGCACGAGACGGATACCGGTTCGCCGGAGGTCCAGATCGCGATGCTGACCGACCGGATCAACGGCCTGACGGACCACCTGCGGACGCACGCGAAAGATCACTACTCGCGTCGCGGTCTGCTGAAGCTTGTCGGACGTCGTCGCCGGTTCCTGACGTACCTGCAGAAGAAGAATCTCGAGGGCTATCGCGCCCTCATCAAAGAGCTAGGCCTTCGGCGCTAGCTCCCTATTGCCCCGGGAGGGTGGAGGTTTGAGCGAACTCCGGGGCACCGGGGTTGACTCAAACCGCCGCCCTCCACCCAAGCAGAGTGGAGGAATTCGAAAGATGAGCATTATCGAGGGTGAGCCGCAAGCGGCCCCCGTACTGGTGACCGTCGAGGTTGGCGGCAAGGAGATCACGTTCCAGACCGGCAAGCTCGCAAAGCAGGCCGACGGTGCCGTGGTCGTTCGCTCCGGCGACACGATGGTTCTCGCGACGGCGCAGGGCCGGACGGAAGGCCGCGAAGGCGCGGACTTCTTCCCCCTGACGATCGACGTCGAGGAGCGGGCCTACGCCGCGGGCAAGATTCCCGGCGGCTTCTTCAAGCGTGAAGGCCGTCCCACCGAGCGGGCGATCCTGACCGCGCGGATGATCGACCGCCCGATCCGGCCGCTGTGGCCGAAGGGGTACAAGAACGAGGTGCAGTGCATCGCGACGGTGCTCTCGGCCGACATGATCACGTCGCACGACATCCTGGCAATCAACGGGATCTCGGCAGCACTGATGATCTCGCCGATGCCGTTCCTCGGCCCGATCGGCGCCGTTCGGATCAGCCTGCTCGACGGCGACTTCGTCGTCAATCCGACGCTCCAGGAGTCGGAGCTGGACTCGGGTCTCGACCTGATCGTCGTGGGGACGAAGGAAGGCCTGACGATGGTCGAAGCCGGTGCCGATCAGGTGCCCGAGGCTCGGCTGCTCGAGGCGCTCGATCTCGCCCAGCGTGAGATCGTCAAGCTCTGCGAGGCCCAGGAGGAGCTGCAGGCGAAGGCCGGCAAGCCCAAGTGGATCGACGCGAAGGTCACCGATGCGATCGACGCCAAGTACGGCGACGAGATTGTGGCGAGCCTGAACGCCAAGGGCATCACCGCCGGTGGCGCGATCGTCGACGACATCCTCGTCCGCGAGGCCGGGTCGATCACGATGACCTCGACCGAGGCGGACGTCGTCAAGGAGCTTCAGACACGGATGTCGCTCGCCGTCGTGCTCGAGAAGAAGCGCACAGCCGCGATCAACGCTCCGGTTCGTGAGCAGTTCGAGGCTGACCTGCGAGCTCTCACCGAGGCCGAGAAGGACTCGAAGGAGCTCAAGTCGGCGAAGCAGTCGCTGCTCTACGACCGCATCATCGAGACCGTCACGCTGCCGTTCCCCGGTGGCGGCGACAATCCGTCCGCCAGGGACTCGATGACGAAGGGCTATATCAAGGGTGCCTGCGGCGCGATCTACAAGGACCTCGTCCGGAAGAAGATCGCCGTCGACAAGCGGCGTCCCGACGGCCGTTCCGAGGAGGAGATCCGTCCGATCACCTGCGAGGTCACCGTCAGCCCGCGGACGCACGGCTCCGGCCTGTTCACCCGCGGTCAGACGCAGATCATGACGCTCGTCACGCTTGGCACCGCCAAGGAAGGCCAGCGGATCGACGACCTGTCGCTCGAGAAGGACCGTCGCTACATGCATCACTACAACTTCCCGCCGTACTCGGTCGGGGAGACGGGGCGCATGGTCGGTCCGAAGCGGCGTGACATCGGTCACGGTGCACTCGCCCAGCGGGCCCTTCAGGCCGTCATTCCGGATGCAGCCGACTTCCCGTACACGATGCGGGTCGTCTCCGAGACGCTCGAGTCGAACGGCTCGTCGTCGATGGGCTCGGTCTGCGGCTCGACGCTCGCCCTGATGGATGCCGGCGTGCCGATCAAGGCGCCGGTCTCCGGTATCGCGATGGGCCTTGTCAAGGAGGGCGACGACTACGTCATCCTCACTGACATCCAGGGCGCCGAAGATCACCTCGGTGACATGGACTTCAAGGTCGCCGGTACCCGTGACGGGATCACCGCGCTCCAGATGGACATCAAGATCACGGGTGTCTCACGGGAGATCATGCAGCGGGCACTCGCTCAGGCCAAGTCGGCCCGCGAGGCGATCCTCGACCGCATGCTCGGCACGATCGCCGAGCCGCGGGCGGAGCTCGCAAGCCACGCACCGCGGATCTCGACGGTGCAGATCAACCCCGAGTACATCGGCATGGTCATCGGCAAGGGTGGCGAGACGATCCGCTCGCTCGAGGCCGACTACGACGTGCAGATCGACATCGAGGAGGACGGGACGATTCACGTCTACGCAACCTCGGGCGAGAACGGCGAGGCTGCAATCTCGGCGATCACCGCGCTCACCAAGGACCCGGAGGTCGGCGACGAGTTCACCGGCAAGGTCGTCAAGACGACCGACTTCGGCGCGTTCATCGAGCTGAAGAAGGGTACGGACGGGCTGCTGCACGTCTCCAACGTGGGCCCGGGTCGGGTCGCGCATATCGAGGACGTGCTGGCTCGTGGCGACGTGGTCGAGGTCGTCGTGCAGGAGGTGGACAAGGCTCGTGGCCGGATCGGTCTCAAGCTTGTCCGCAAGCACGAGGGCGGCGGCTTCGTCTCTCCCGAGGAGCTCGTCGAGCGGGCGAAGGATGCCCCGCCGCGCGAGCCTCGCGAGGAGCGCCCGCGTGGCGGCGATCGTGGAGGCCGCAGCGGCGGCTCCCGCGGCCCGCGTCGCGACTAGCGCAGCGCTGTAGGAATGGAAGGGGGAGAGGCGGCTACGGCCGCCTCTCCCGTTTCTCCGCCTGGTCGCGCCGTCTGCGGCTCGCCCGCATACGATGAGCCCGTGCAGAGTTGGGTTCTCAGCGAGCTGGACTCGGGCGAACGGATCGTCTCCGAGCGGCTTGACCACGTCCGGTCAGCGGCTGTCGGCTTCTGGATCGGCGCCGGATCGCGCGACGAGACGGACGCCAAGGCGGGGATCTCGCACTTCATCGAGCACCTGCTCTTCAAGGGGACGGCGCGCTACAGCGCTCTCGAGATCGCCGAGATCTTCGACGAGCTCGGTGGTGAGCTAAACGCAGCGACCTCTCGGGAGCACACGCTTGTCTACGCGCGGATCCCGGAGAACCACCTCGCTACGGCGGTCGACGTGATGAGCGACATGGTCTTCGCACCGCACTTCGACGACCTTGATGCCGAGCGCGATGTCGTGCTCGAGGAGATCGCGATGTACGACGACGCGCCGCAGGATCTGGTGCACGATCTGATCGGCGAGGCGGTCTTCGGCACACACGCGCTCGGGCGGCCGGTGATCGGGACCGCGGAGGTGATCTCGACGGTCACCAGGCGGACGATCCGGGCGTACCACCAGGCCTTCTACACCCCCGGGAACATCGTCGTTGCGGCGGCCGGGAACGTGGATCACGACGAGCTCGCCGATCTCGTCGAGGCGGGCGTCGCCCGCCGAACGCACTCCGGTGACGGCAAACCGCGTGTGCGTCCGCTCCTCACGCGCCCGCCGCGGCCGAGCGTCCGTTTTCAGGCGAAGGACACCGAGCAGTACCACGTGTGTCTGGCGGCACCCGGGATCTCTCGCTCCGACCGCCGGCGCTTCGCCGCCTCGGTGCTCGACGCGATTCTCGGTGGCTCGGCGTCGTCACGCCTGTTCCAGGAGATCCGCGAGAAGCGCGGCATGGCGTACTCCGTGTACAGTTTTGCCTCGCAGTACTCAGACACCGGCCAGATCGGGGTGTATCTCGGCACCCGGGAGGAGAACCTCACCGAAGCACTTGCAATCGCCGCCGACCAGATCGCGGACGTCGCTGCGGGCAACCTCTCGGCGCGGGAGCTGACGCGGGCCAAGGAGAACCTGAAGGGGCGGCTGCTCATCTCGATGGAGTCGACGTCGACGCGGATGAACCGTCTCGGCAAGTCGGTCGTCACCGACGCGGAGATCCTCTCGCTCGACCGGCTGATCGCAGAGATCGACGCGGTTGAGGCGGAGATGGTGTGCGACCTGGCGGCAACGCTGCTCGCTCCCGAGCGCCTCTCGGCCGCCGGGATCGGCCCGGACGAGGCGACGTTCCTGAAGGCCATCGAGGCGATCGCACCGGCGTCTGCGAGGGCGGCGTGAGAGTTCTCTTCAACGGCTGGAGCCCGCCGTCGCCACAGACCGGCAAGGTCGCGGCAGCTGTTGGTCCCGCACTTGAGGCTGCCGGCCACGTGCTCGTCGCGGACGAGGCCTCCGCCGAGGTGATGCTCGACTTCACCGCGCCGTCGATCGCGGAGGCGAACGTGCTCCGAGCGCTCGACGCCGGACTGCCCTGTGTCGTCGGGACGACGGGGTGGGAGATGACGAGGGCCGATGCTCGCGCCCGCGAGGTTGGCCTGGCGGTGTTCTTCGCTCCCAACTTCGCGATCGGCGCGGTGCTGATGATGCGCTTCGCGGCCGAGGCGTCCCGGTACGTCGAGTCGGCGGCGATCGTCGAGCTCCACCACGAGACCAAGGTTGACGCGCCGTCCGGAACGGCACTAGCGACGGCGGCGGCCATGCAGGGGGAGGTTCCGATTCACTCCGTCCGGCTCCCCGGCCTCGTTGCGCACCAGGAGGTCATCCTCGGTGGCGGCGGCGAGACCCTGACGATCCGTCATGACACGACCTCCCGGGACGCATTCGTCCCCGGCGTGCTGCTCGCGCTCTCGAAGGTCGCCGGGCTCCCGCCGGGGCTCACCGTCGGCCTCGACCAGCTGCTCTGAGCACGCTCGTCGAGGACACCGTGCGCGTGGGCGAGCTCGTGCTCTCGCTCCTTCGACCGGGCGACCCGGACGCCCTGATCGACGAGAGTCTCTTCGCGGACGACGAGTTCATGCCGTACTGGGCGCAGCTCTGGCCCTCGGCGTCCGTGTTGGCGTCCGTGTTGCCGTACCGGCTCGACGGGCTACGCGTTGTAGAGCTCGGCTGCGGACTTGGAGTTCCGTCGCTCGTCGCGGCGTCGCGCGGCGGCGATGTCGTTGCAACAGACTGGGCAGCTGACGCGATCGCGCTGGTGGAGACCAACGCGGAGCGAAACGGGCTCGCCGTGACCGCGCTGCGCGCCGACTGGCGTGCCTTCGAAGGGGCCTTCGATCTCGTCCTCGCCTCCGATGTTCTCTACGAGGCTCGGAACGTCGACCCGCTGCTCGAGCTTCTGCCTCAGCTCTCCCGAGACGTGCTGATCGCCGATCCAGGAAGACCAGCTGCCGCCGGCTTCTTCGAACGCGCCGCCGGGCCATGGCATGTCGAGGAGCAATGCCCGGGCGCTTACCGTCTGACCGCACGCTGAGGCGTCCCGCTGCGCGTCCGGATGGGCGCTCGCGGGCACCCGCCAGGCGCGGCATGCCGTGATCTACGATTGCCCGATGCTCGGAGGCGTTCTCACCGCGATTGCTACTCCCTTCCGGGATGACACGTCGGTCGACTACGAGGCGTTCCAGCGGCTTGCGGTGCATCTGGTCGAGAACGGCTCCGACGGGATCGTCGTCGCCGGTACGACGGGGGAGGCGCCGACGCTCACCGACCCCGAGAGGCTCGATCTGATCAAGGCCGCGATCGAGGCTGTGGGAAGCCGCGCCACCGTCGTCGCGGGCACCGGGACGAACGACACGCTTCACTCGGTTCACATCACCGAGCAGGCGCATGAGCTCGGCGCGGACGGCTTCCTGATCGTGACGCCGTACTACAACAAGCCGCCACAGCGCGGTATCGTCGCGCACTTCGAAGCGGTCGCGAAGGCGAGCGACCGGCCGATCATCGTCTACAACATCCCGGCACGCGTGATCGTGAATATCGAGCCCGAGACGATCTCACGGCTTGCCGAGATCCCGTCCGTGCGTGCGGTGAAGCAGGCGCTCGACGATCTCGACCAGGCGCGGCACGTGCTCGCCTGCGGCCTCGATCTGTACGCAGGCGACGACAACCTCGTGCAGCCATTTCTTGAGCTCGGAGGGCGAGGCGGGATCTGCGTACACACGCACCTCGTCGGGCCGAGGGTCGCGGAGCAGGTTCGTGCGATGGCCGAGGGCGATCTCGAGCTGGCGCGGTCGATCGATCGCGCCCTTGAGCCCGCCTACGAGCTCTTGCGGATCACGACGAATCCGATTCCGATCAAGGCGGCGCTGAGCCTTCTCGGGCTTCCTGCCGGGGTATTCAGGCTTCCGCTCGTTCCGCCGACCGCGGAGGAGCTTGCCGCGGTGCGTGACTGTTTGACTCGACTCGAGCTGCTCTAACGTCAGCCGGCAGACGGCGTGAGGCTCTGCGCGCCGAGCACCGAGGGCTCCTCACGGTAGATCCGCTCGAGGGCTGCGACGACCCGTGAGCAGAACTGTGTCCCCTCGTGGGCGCGGATCTCGTCGAGGGCGGCCGCTGGGCGGCGGGCGGCCCGGTAGGGCCGATCGGATGTGAGCGCGTCGTAGGCGTCGGCGACGAGAACGATGCGGGCGGGGAGGGGGATCTCCTCGCTTCGGAGCGCGTCGGGGTACCCGAACCCGTCCATGCGCTCGTGGGACGATCGCGCGATCTGGATCACGATGGGATCAAGGTCGACCTCGGAGAGGATGAACTCGGAGATGACAGGGTGTTGCTTGATCACCGCCCACTCGTCGTCGTTGAGCGGCCCGGGCTTGTGGAGGATGATCTCGGGAATCCCGATCTTGCCGATGTCGTGCAGGAGTGCGCCGATCTCGATCGCGTCGAGGTCGGCGCCGACGTACCCGAGCCTCTTGGCGAGCGCGACGGCGACGGATGAGACGCGTTCGGTGTGCCCGCCGGTGTAGTGATCCTTCGCCTCCATCGAGCGGGAGAGCGCGGCGATCGTCGCGAGGTGCTTCTTGCGCACCTGTTCGGCGAGCAGGGTCGATTCGAGGGCTGTCGCAAGCTGCGGCTCGATCGCGTCACGCAGGCGATTCCACCGGTCGATGTCGCCACCCTCCACCGAGAGGCGGCCGACGGCGCGCCCGCTGGCTTCGAGCACCACGCCCTTTGCGCCTTCTGTGCCGAGGGTGACGGAGACCCGGGCGCCGACCAGCTGCTCGATGGTGCGCTGCGCGTACCACGCGAGCGCCTGAGCATCCGGAGCCTGGACGGAGAGACCCGCAGCGAACTCGAAGAGGTCACGGAGGTCAGCGTTGGCAAGGAGGAGCTCGTCATTCGTTCGTTCCACCTCAGCGACCGATGCGCGCGTCTTGTCGATGTACTGCTGCACTGAGACGATCAGGAGCGCGGGTGGCAACGCAAACGCGAGAAGCCCGACGAGACCCACCTTCTGGTACGCGATGGTCGACGCGAGCGCGAGTGGTCCGAACGCGAGGTAGTGGAGTGTTAGCCAGCGGAGCCGGTCGTTCCACACCTCGACGAAACCGATGCCCTGCGACAGACTCATCACGAGGGTCAGCATTCCGATGTTGATGAACCAGAAAGTCGCTGCGGCGGCCAGGGCCGGAACGAGCTGGACGACGGCCGAGCCCGACTGTGGGAACGCGTGGTAGACGCCGGCGGCGGCACCAGCCGCGACCGCGAATGTCGCGGCATTGAAGAGTGCCTTGTGCGGGCGTGAGCGCCGGCGCACGGCATGTACCGCGGCTGCGAAGATCCCGGCTGCGACACCGGCTCCGACGCCAAACGTGAAACCCGTGGCGAGGAGGGTGACGCCCGCGACGCTGATCGAGCCCTTGCCGTAGATGTCCACGGCGAGCAGCATCAGTGCGGATGTCAGGAGGAGAAAGACGGCAACGTCAAGCGGATGCGCCACCGCCGCGCGCTCGGCGTCGTGCCACGTCAGGATTGCGAAGGCCGTTGCGAGGGAGGTGACGGCACCGATCAGGACGCCGATCGCGCCTGTCTCGGAGGGAGTGCGGGGAGGAACGGCTGTCGTCGTCACGGCCGGATCAGCCCCACGCCGCAGCGTCCCACGCCGCAGCGTGATCCCACGCCGCCGCCTTGTCCCACGCTGCTGCCTTGTCCAACGTCGCGGCATCCCAGGCTGCCGCGCGGTTCCACATCGTGATGTCCCAGGCGGCTGCCTTGTCCCAGGCGGCTGCCTTGTCCCACGCCGCCGCCTTGTCCCAGGCGGCTGCCTTGTCCCATGCCGCTGCCTTGTTGGGAGCTGTCGTCACGTTCGTCGTGTCGACGAGGATGGCAGCCTGGCCGGCCCCGCTCGTCCTGGCGCTGTTGGACTTCATCCAGTCTGCCGCCGCGAGCTTCTCGTCGGCTGCGGCGTTCGCGGGCTGGTTCGCGTCGGCCCAGTACCCGGCCGCCTTGTCCCACGAGATAGCCGCCTCATCGAGGCGTTTGCTGCAGTCCTGCCAGAGGTTTGCCGCCTGGCCCGAGGACTTTGGCGTGGCGACAAGGCCGGCGGCCTTCGCGCACGAGTTCGCGGCCTCGCCGTCCTGGCTTGTCGCTGCACGTTCGGACTCAGAGGCCTGCTTGGCCGACTCGCTGCTCGACTCGGCGGCTCTGAACTCTGCCGTTCTCTCACCCGCACGACCGTAACTCGCCCACGCTAGCCCCCGATTGGCGCTTGCAGGATGAGCGGTCAGCGGCGTAGCGAGGGTGAGGTCGAGCGCGCCGGCGTCGCTACCCGCTAGGGGCCGTTCGCCCTGCGTGAGGATCCACTTGACCTGGTCGGGCGAGAGGCCAGGATGCTGGCTCAGCAGGAGCGCGGCGGCACCGGCCACCTGCGGAGCTGAGAACGACGTGCCGCTGATTCGGATGTACGTCCCGGTCGGCTCGCTCGTGACGTAGCCCGCCGGGGCGCTCCTAGCGAGCGACGAGTCGGCTGGAGCAGGTTGCCGTCCTGGGGCGACGATCTCGGGCTTCGAGATGCCGTCAAGCGTCGTTCCGAAGGACGAGAACGAGGCGAGCGTATCGTCGCCGACTGCAGCCGTGTCGTTCGTGTCGGTTGCGCCGACCGTGATCGCGTACGGATCATTGCCGGGGGCGAACTTGGCGGAGTCAGCACCGAGATTTCCGGACGAGACGACCACGATGACACCCTGGCGCCACACCTTCTCGACGGCGGTGTCGAGGGCGTTCGCGAGATAGCTCGACGGCTGCACCTGGCTCAATGAGAGGTTCACGACCCCGATCTTCTTGTCGTGCGCGTTGCGGGCGACCCAGTCGAGGCCGGCGATGACGTCACTCGTGTAGACGCCGTCGGCGCGAGCAACGTTGATCGCGTAGATCGGTGATGCGGGGGCGATGCCAATGAACCGCCCGTCCGCACTCGCTCCGGCGGCTATCCCTGCGACCGCCGTGCCATGACCGACGGCGTCCGCGCTCTGCGTCCCGTCCTGTGCCGGGAGGGTGACCTGGACGAGACGGCCTCCGAAGTCGCCGCGTGGCGTGATACCGGTGTCGATGATCGCGATGCCGACGCCGCTCCCGGCTGCACCCTGTGACCACTGCCCTGGAGCTCCGTCGATCTGCGGGTACAGCGTTGCGAGCGCGGCACCCGAAGGCCCGACCGCGATCTCCGACCCGGACGGACCCACCGGATCGTCACCGGTGATGTACTGCACGCTCTTGTTGGCAGACATCTGAACGATCTGGTCGGCAGACACCGTGGCGCTATCGCCACTAACCGAGTCGAGGGTGTCCCGCCACGTGATGCCAGTAATCCCCTTCGGGCCTTCAAGACCCGAGCCGAACACGAGAACGTGGTACCGAAGCTGAGCGTGTGTCACGGCGCCGTCGCCGCTCGTGCCGCTCACAACGGCCTGGACGAGATCGGGGTCGACGTTGGCACCCCAGGTCGGGCCGCTGCCTGCGCCGGCCGAGCCGACCGTACCGGCTAGCGCCGCGAGCGCTGCAAAGCTGGCTACCGCGCTTGTGATGGGCCTCCGCCGCATGCCTATTTCTCGCTGCGTCTCGGCTCAGCCGCAACACCCAAAAAGGTGATCTTGGGATGGCGACTCGCCCGTTGACATCACGCGGCGCGTCTACCACCCGGCAAACCTCCTGCAAAAACGCAGTTTCTGTCTGACCGCGTACTTCACCGTATGCTTGGCACTCGAATGAGTGATCAGACCCTCCGCGTGATTCCGCTCGGCGGACTCGGTGAGGTCGGCAAGAACATGACCGTCTTCGAGAACGCCGGGGAGACGCTCGTTGTTGATGCGGGCCTCGCGTTTCCACGCGACGAGCATCTCGGCGTCGACCTCGTGCTGCCGGACTTCGGGTACCTGAGCGACACCGAGGTGATCGCCGTCGCGTTGACCCATGCGCACGAGGACCACATCGGCGCACTGCCCTATCTCCTCCGCGAGGTGAAGGTCAAGCAGATCCTCGGCACGCGTCTCACGCTTGGGCTGGTGAGCTCGAAGCTCGACGAGCACGGGCTGCTGCGGGTGGCGGAGCTCAAGGAGGTCGACCCGGAGGCTGGTGTCCTGCAGGTCGGTCCGTTTGCACTCGAGTTCGTCCGCATGGCACACTCGATTCCCGATGCGGTCGGGATCGCGATCTCCACCGGCGCCGGCCTCGTCTTCCACACGGGCGACTGGAAGCTCGATCACACGCCCGTCGACGGGCTGCGAACCGATGTCGGCAAGCTCGCCGAGCTCGGCAACCGCGGCGTCGACCTCCTGCTCGGGGACTCGACGAACGCAGAGCGCTCGGGGTTCACGAAGTCGGAGCGCGTTGTCGGAGAGGCGTTCCGCCAGATCATTCCGGTGCGCCAGGGCCGCGTGCTCGTCTCGTCATTCGCGTCGAACATCCATCGGATGCAGCAGGCCATCGACGTCGCAGTCGAGTCCGGCCGGAAGGTCAGCGTGATCGGGCGCTCGATGCGGAAGAACCTGAACATCGCTCGGAGCCTCGGATACATCCAGGCTCCCGACAGCGTTCTCGTGCGCCCACAGGATCTCAACAACTACGAGCCGCACGAGCAGTTGATCATCTGTACCGGTTCCCAAGGAGAGCCGCTCTCGGCCCTCACACGGATCGCCTACAACGACCACCAGTCTGTCAGGGTCGAACGCGGCGACACCGTCATCATCTCTGCGCGCCCGGTGCCGGGTAACGAGCTTCGCGTCCACGACGCCATCAACCGGTTGACGCGGAGCGGCGCGGAGGTGCTCCATGAGGAGAACGCCGCCGTGCACGTGTCCGGCCATGCCTGCGCAGAGGAGATGCGCACGCTTCTGAGCCTGGTCAGGCCCAAGGCTGTGATGCCGATCCACGGCGAGTACCGCATGCAGGCCGCCCACGCCAAGCTGGCGCAGGACGCAGGCGTCCCCGCCTCGTCGATCCTGATCGCCGAGAACGGCGACGTCGTCGAGTTGACGAAGACCGGCGTGAAGATCGTGGACAGGGTCGAGGCGGGAATGACGTTCGTCGACGGCCTTGGCGTCGGCGACATCTCGGACGTCGCGCTCCGCGACCGACGGCACCTCTCCGAGGACGGCGTCCTGATCATCGTTGCGACGCTCTCGAACGGCTCGGCCTCGGCGCCCGAGCTGATCGCACGGGGCTTTGCCGAATCGGGCGATCTGCTGAAGGAGATGCGCCAAGAGGCACACGAGATCGTGCGGGGTCTCCTTGCCGACGACATCCGCGAGATCAAGCTGCTCCAGGAGCACCTGCATGACGGGATCGGCCAGCTGGTGTACGACCGCACCCGGCGCCGCCCGATGATCCTCCCGGTCGTCGTCGAGGTCTGACCCGATCCGTTCACGCGGGCCCCAGGTGCTCTCGTGACCGTTGATCTCACCGTCGTCGGCTCGATCAATCTCGACCTGGTGGCGCGCGTTGAACGCCTGCCTCGGGTCGGTGAGACCGTCACATCACGGACGTTCGCTCGATTCCCAGGTGGGAAGGGCGCAAACCAGGCAGTGGCGGCGGCACGGCTCGGTGCGCGCGTGTGCATGATCGGAGCCGTGGGGGAAGACGCGTTTGCCGACGAGGCGCTTGCGGGACTCATTGCGGCGGGTGTCGAGATCGACGTCGAGCGCCACGGATCGACCGGCACCGCTCTGATCTTCGTCAATGACGCCGGCGACAACCAGATCGTCGTCGTTCCCGGGGCGAATGCGGCCGTGACACCGAGGGCCGTGACCGGGGCCGTGCTCTGCCAGCTCGAAGTCGGAGACGACGTGATCGCCGCCGTTGCAGCCTCGGCGTCGTTCTTCGCGCTCAACGCGGCCCCTGCGCGTCCCGTCTCGGTTGAGCCCGATCTGCTGATCGTCAACCAGTACGAGTCCGAGGTCGTCTCCAGCACCAAGCTCGTGGCAATCACCTATGGCTCCGAGGGCGCCGCGCTCTTCGACAGTGGACGTGAGGTCGCCCGAGCGCGCGCACCTCGTGTCGATGCGATCGACGGAACGGCTGCGGGCGACGCCTTCACCGCCTGCCTTGTCGTGTCACTCCTCGAGGGGACTGCACCGGGCGACGCCCTCGAACGGGCATGCTGCGCCGGGGCGCTTGCGGCGTCCGCTCTCGGTGCCCAGCCGTCGCTGCCCACCGCAGAGGGTGTCGACCGGGAGCTCGCCGACTTCAGGAGAGCAGGCTGAATCCAACACCGATCATCATCGACTGCGATCCCGGTCACGACGATGCGATCGCGCTCCTGCTCGCGGTCGCGTCACCCGAGCTCGACCTCGTCGGAGTCACGACGGTCTCCGGCAACTCGACGCTCGACAAGACGACGAGCAACGCGCTACGGATCCTCGAGTTCGCTGGGAGGGACGACGTGCCCGTCGCGGCGGGCGCGCCCGGCCCGCTCGTGCGCGAGGTCGATGTTGCAGCGCACGTGCATGGTGAGAGCGGCCTCGACGGCCCCGAGCTGCCGGTGGCGGGTGGGAGTCCGGTTGATCTGCATGCCGTCGACTTCCTTGCGCGCGAGATCCGCGCTCGGGACGGGAAGATCACGCTCGTACCGACAGGGCCGCTGACCAATATCGCCTTGCTCCTCACGCTCGCGCCCGACGCTCGGCCCGAGCGGATCGTCTTGATGGGTGGAGCGATCGGGGAGGGGAACCGAACACCAGCCGCGGAGTTCAACATCTGGGCCGATCCCGAGGCCGCCCGTCGCGTGTTCGCGAGCGGCATCGACGTCACCATGCTCGGTCTCGATGTCACCCACCAGGCTCTCATCACCGATGCGCACGGCGAGCGGATGCGGTCGAGCGGCCGCACGGGGAGGCTCGTGGCGGAGCTGCTCGACTTCTACGGCCAGTGGCACAAGAAGACCTACGTTGAGCTCGTCGGCTCGCCGATGCACGATCCGGTCGCCGTCGCACACGTCCTTGCGCCCGGGCTTGTGGACGTGCGTCCGGCACGCGTTGACGTCGACTGCAGCTGGGACAAGGGCCGGGGGCGCACGAACGTCGACTGGCGCGGGCGCCACGACTCTGCGCCGTTCAACGCGACGGTTGGTGTCGGGATCGACACGGAGGCGTTCGCGGAGCTGCTGATCTCACGGATCGCCTCACTCGGCTAGCAGGAGCCGCCGCACGCAGCGCGAAGTGCCCAGGATGGCGCCGAGCAAGCGCACCGTGCGGGCACGCCCGAAATCCAAGGTTCCGTCGCGTGCGCAGAAGCGCCGCGGCAAGCGCGTGCGTACCCACCACGACGCGGAGTTCGCCGGCCTCGCGCTGCTCGCGTTCGGCATCTTCCTTACTTGCGTCCTCTGGTTCGGGCTCAACGGTGGCCCGGTGCCGTCGATCGTCACAGGCGCGTTTGGCTGGGCGGCGTACCTGCTCCCGGTGGTTACCGTGCCGCTTGGTGGACTGATCGTCGCGCGGAGCGCGCTCGTCTCCGTCAACCCGTTCCGTGTCGGTCTGTCGGCTGCGCTTCCAGGGCTCCTGCTCGCTCTCGGGTCGAGCCACGGCGGCTACGCGGGTCGCGGGCTCGAGTGGGTGGTCGCGCTCGGTGTCGGATCCACTGGCGCGATGATCATCGGAATCGTCCTGACCGTTGCCGGCACGCTGCTCCTCACGGGCGCCTCGCTCGGGGCGATCCTGCGTCGATCGAGTCGGGCACTGCATACGGCAACGACGAGGGTGCGTCTAGAGCGCGCGCCCCTCCGTCGGCGCACCGTGTCCCCCCGCGAGGATCGTCAGCCGCTCCAGGTCGACGAGGACACCTACATTCCGCCGCCGAGCCTCGACCAGCCGATTGACGGAGCCCGGGAGTATCCGGATCTTGTCGCCCAGCAGCCGCCGATCCTGCTGCCGTTCCACGACCTGGAAGATGAGCCGACAGTCGAGGACGCCGACCTCTCGGGCTTCGCGACGGCCAGGGGCCCGTCCGAGTACCGCCTGCCGGACCGGAGCCTGCTGCAGCGCTCGAAGCCCAGTAACGGGTCGAATGCCGAGGCTAACCGCCGGGTCGCAGAGGCGCTCGTGCAGTGTCTCGCAAACTTTGGGGTCGACGCAACCGTGATCGGGCAGAGCTCCGGGCCGCGCGTCACCCGCTACGAGCTGAGCCTCGCTCCCGGCACCAAGGTCGGCAAGGTCGCACAGCTGAAGGACGACCTCTCCTACGCGCTCGCAACGACCGAGATCCGCATCCTCGCGCCGATCCCGGGCAAGCAGGCGGTCGGTGTCGAGGTTCCGAACCTCAGCCCGAACCTCGTCACGCTCGGCGACATCTACGACGACCTGCCGCAGGCTGCAAGCCCCGTCTCGGTGTGGTTGGGCAAGGACATCTCCGGCGCGTCTGTCTGGGCTGACCTTGCTCGAATGCCTCACCTGCTCATCGCCGGCACGACCGGCTCGGGCAAGTCGGGCTGCATCAACACGATCCTCACGTCGATCCTGCTGCGCGCGACCCCGGACGAGGTTCGGATGATCCTGATCGACCCGAAGCGCATCGAGCTCAACTACTACGAGTCGATCCCGCACCTGCTCACGCCCGTCGTCTCGAGCCCGAAAGAGGCAAGCGCCGTGCTTCTCAATGTCGTCACCGAGATGGAGCGGCGCTACGAGCGGCTGTCACAGGTCCGCGCCCGCAGCCTTCCGGAGGCCAACCGCGCCTTCCGCAAGCGCGGCGAGCAGGAGCTGCCGTATCTCCTCGTCGTGATCGACGAGCTCGCCGACCTGATGATGGTCAGCCCGCAGGACGTCGAGGACGCGATCATCCGCCTGGCGCAGAAGTCGCGCGCCGTCGGCATCCACCTTGTTCTCGCGACGCAGCGGCCGTCCGTGGACGTCATCACCGGGATGATCAAGGCGAACGTGCCATCACGGATCGCCTTCGCCGTCTCGTCCCAGACCGACTCGCGTGTCATTCTCGACCAGAACGGCGCCGAGAGCCTTCTCGGCTCCGGTGACATGCTCTTCAAGCCGCTTGGGACGTCGAGGCTCCAGCGCGTCCAGGGCGCGTTCGTCACCGAGGACGAGGTCGCGTTGATCGTCGAGCAGACGCGCGTTCAGCGCGAGCAGCAGGTCGATGAGACGTTCCTGGAGCTGCCGCAGGTCTTCGCGGATGAGTCCAACCACGACGGTGAGTTCGACCCCGACGAGGATCCGCTGCTCGATCGTGCAATCGAGATCGTCGTGACGGCCCAGACCGCCTCCGTCTCCCTCATCCAGCGTCGGCTACGGGTGGGGTACACCCGCGCCGGCCGGCTCATCGACATGCTCGAGCGCCGCGGGATCATCTCGGCGTACGAGGGATCGAAGCCTCGCACGGTGCTCCTGCGCGAGGTCGATCTCGTGCGCGCCGCCGCCGATCCCGTCGATCTCTAGGCGACACCCCGGCTAACCGCGCAGCACCTCCTGACGTCTCACTCGACTGTGGACTATCGGCCGAGTAGCATCGGCTCAACAAGAGTCTGAAGGAGGGGTACGTGAAACGTTCTTTGCTCATGGCAGCCGGGGCTTCCCTCGTGCTCGCCCTCTCGATCGTCGCTTCGGGGATGGCAACGCCGAAGGCGACCATCACTGCCGCGCTCGTGAGTGATATCGGCAAGTTCAATGACAAGGGCTTCAACCAGAACCAGCTCGCCGGTCTCAACCGGACGAAGGCTCTCGGTGTCAACGTCGTCGCTCTCCAGTCGAACTCGGTCAGCGACTACATCCCGAACATGACCTCGGCTGTCCGTCAGAAGGCCAACATCGTCATCTCGGCCGGGTTCCTGCTCGCCGATGCGACTGCGCAGATGGCGAAGAAGTTCCCGGACACGCACTTCGCGATCACCGACTACCCCGTAGAGGCCGCGCCGTTTGCCGACGCAAAGGGCAAGGTGCTCTACAAGAACGTCGAGGGTCTGACGTACGCAGCCAACGAGTCTGGCTGCCTCGTCGGTGTGCTTGCCGCCAAGGCCGCACAGCGGGCCGGCAAGACGACCATCGGTGCCGTCGCCGGGATCAAGATCCCGCCGGTGGACATCTGGGTCGCCGGGTACAAGTACTGCGCCCAGAAGGCCGTTCCGGGCACCAACGTGCTCGTCGGCTACTCGCAGGACTTCGTGGCAACCGACAAGTGCAAGACCGTCGCTGAGAACCAGATCTCGCAGGGCGCCAAGGTGCTCTTCCAGGTCGCCGGTGGCTGCGGTCTCGGCACGCTGAAGGCTGCCGATGAGGCTGGCATCTGGGGCATCGGTGTCGACGTCGACCAGTACGCGGTCGCGGGGCACATCCTCACGAGTGCCGTCAAGCGTGTCGACAACGGCGTCTCAGATGCGATCAAGCAGGTCAAGGCGGGCAAGTTCGCTGGTGGGACAGACCTCGTCTTCAACCTGAAGAACAACGGCGTTGGGGTCGGGAAGATCAACCCGTCCGTGCCGAAGAGCGATATCGCTCTGATGAACAGCTACAAGGCGAAGATCATCGCCGGGACGCTCAAGATCCCGTCGTCGCTCTAGCAGCACCGATCGGCCTGTGAGGAACGCGAGGGGCGGGCATTGAGCCCGCCCCTCGCCGTTTCGATCGTTAGGATCGCGCCGTGGCCGACGCCCCCGTTCTCGAGCTTCAAGGGATCACCAAGGCGTTCCCGGGGATCGTCGCCAACGACCGCGTCGACTTCGACGTTCGGGCTGGGGAGGTGCACGCGCTCCTCGGCGAGAACGGCGCCGGCAAGTCCACCCTGATGAACATCCTCTACGGCCTCTACAAGGCCGATGAGGGAGAGATTCGACTCAAGGGCAAGCCTGTCTCGTTCGTGTCGGCCCGTGACGCGATCGAGGTCGGGATCGGGATGGTGCACCAGCACTTCATGCTGATTCCGGTCATGACGGTCGCGGAGAACATCGTGCTCGGTAACGAGCCGACCCGGGACACGATCTTCCTCGACGAGCGTGGTGCCGAAGCTCGGGTCGCCGAGCTGTCCACGCAGTACGGCCTGGCGGTCGACCCGGGCGCCCTCGTGCGTGAGATCACGGTCGGTCAGCAGCAGCGTGTCGAGATCCTGAAGGCCCTGTATCGCGGCGCTGAGATCCTGATTCTTGATGAGCCGACTGCTGTGCTCACTCCGCAGGAGGCCACAGAGCTGTTTGCGATCATCCAGAGCCTCAAGGCCGACGGAAAGTCGATCATCTTCATCAGCCACAAGCTGGGCGAGGTTCTCGAGATCGCCGACCGGATCACCGTGCTGCGCCGAGGCAAGAAGATCGAGACGGTTCCCCGCGAGGGTGCGACCGACGCGTCGCTCGCACGCGCCATGGTCGGTCGCGAGGTGCTCCTCCGCGTCGACAAGTCCCTCGCCGTTCCCGGGGACGTCCTGCTTCGCGTCGATTCCCTGCGTGTGCGTGACGACCGGGGGATCGAGAAGGTGCGGGGACTCTCGTTCGAGGTGCGCGCCGGCGAGATCGTCGGCATCGCGGGGGTCGACGGCAACGGTCAGACCGAGCTGATCGACGCGATCACCGGTCTGCGCCGCATCGAGGCGGGAACGGTGAGCGTGGCCGGTGAGGCGATCGATCACGCGACGGCCCGGTCGATGCTCGATATCGGCGTCGGGCACATCCCCGAGGACAGGCAGCGACGCGGCCTCGTGCTGGAGTTCTCGATCGCCGAGAACATCGCACTGCACGACTACGCGGCCGCACCGTCGGCAAAGTGGGGCTGGCTCTTCCCGTCCCGCCTGATCGAACGGGGTGCGACGCTGATCGAGGAGTTCGATGTTCGTGGCGGTGGCCCGACGACGCGCGCCGGTGGGCTCTCCGGCGGGAACCAGCAGAAGGTGGTCGTCGCCCGCGAGATCGCGCGCGACCCGAAGGTGCTGATCGCCGCTCAGCCCACCCGCGGACTCGACGTGGGCGCGATCGAGTACCTCCATCGCCGGCTCGTCGATGAGCGGGCGCGGGGGAGGGCAATCCTGCTGATCTCACTCGAACTCGAGGAGATCATGTCGCTCTCCGATCGGATCCTCGTCGTCTACGAGGGAGAGATCGTCGGTGAGCATGGGCCGGACGTCACCGAGGAGGAGATCGGGCTCGAGATGCTCGGCGGCAGCAGGAAGGCGGTGGCGTGAGCGCACCGTCGCCAACGACGCCCCCGGTCGTCGGCAAGCCCGCGCCGCCCGGACTCGCTGCGCGCCTCGCGCTGCGCCACCGTGCCGGCGGTGTGATCGTTCCGCTCCTGACGGCGCTCATCGCGTTCCTGATCGGCGGTGTCGTCGTCGCCGCGACCGGTCACAACCCGCTGCTTGCCTACCGGGACATCTTCAACGGTGCTGGCCTCAACTGGATCTTCCATCCGACCACGAGCACGGTCGACGCCGCGCCGTACAACCTCACGCAGACGCTGCTGCAGACGACGACGCTCATCCTCACGGGCCTCGCCGTCGCATTCGCCTTCCGCTGCGGCATGTTCAACATTGGCGGGCAGGGCCAGTACTTCGTCGGCCTGTACATCGCCAACTGGGTCGGCCACGACCTTGCCGGCATGGAGACGTTCCCGCATGTCGTGCTTGCGATCACTGCTGCCACGCTCGGTGGGGCGGTGTGGGCGGGGATCGCGGGATTCCTCAAGGCCGCCGTCGGGGCCCACGAGGTCATCTCGACGATCATGCTGAACTGGATCGCGATCTGGGTAGGCACGTACCTCTTCGGCGACGGTGGCCTGCTCCAGAACACCGCCAACCCGGCGCTCCCGATCTCGAACAACGTCGCGGACAGCGCCAAGCTGCCTGTCTTCTGGGGAGACAAGGATCTGCAGGGGCTCCACATCGGATTCTTCATCGCCCTGGCCGCGCTCGTGATCTTCTGGATCCTGCTCAACCGCACGACGCTCGGCTACGAGGTGCGCGCCGTCGGTTTCAACCCGGACGCAGCGGCCTACGGCGGCATCAGCGTCAAGAAGAACCTCGTGCGGGCGATGGCTATTTCGGGTGCATTTGCGGGTCTCGCGGGCGGGATCGACATGCTCGGCTACCTGTACCGCTACGGCGTCTCGGACATCCCGGTGTCGTCGGTTGGGTTCCTCGGGATCGCAGTGGCGCTGCTCGGGCGGAACACGGCGGTCGGGACGCTCTTCGGGGCACTCTTGTTTGGTGGTCTCCTGTTCGGGACGACGCACGGGCTCCAGTCGAATGTGATCGATCCACAGCTCGCCGGGAATCTGACCTACATGATCCAGGGGCTGATCGTGCTCTTCGTCGGCGCCGACGTGATCATCCTCACGATCTGGAATAGTCGGCGGAAGCTTCGGCGCAGGGCGGGATCCGCGTGAGCCGTCGAGCGGGACTCTCGCGTGAGCGTCTCCTCGACCCCCGCTCGGTCGGGAAGACCGGCATTCTGCTTGGGGGGCTTGCCTGCTTCCTGACCATCCCGCCGATTCAGGCCCGTTCGATCGTGTGGACGGTGCTTGTTGGCATCGTGGCAGCGGCGTTCGGGATCTGGGCTGTGACGCGCGGCCAGAAGCGTGTCGGGTTCGGTGCCATGGCATCAGGGATCATCGGAGTGGGTCTTGGCATCCTCGCTACCCGGTCTGGCACGTCGAACCTGAACACGGTCTTTCGTCCCGACCTGGTCGCATCGATGTTCGTCTTCTCGACCCCGCTGATCTTCGCTGGGATCGGAGGCATGTACTCCGAGCGCAGTGGGGTCGTGAACATCGGCCTCGAGGGGATGATGCTGCTCGGGGCCTTCTGGGCGGTCTACGGGGCGGACAAGACGGGAAGCTGGATCGGTGGCGTTGCGATCGCGATGCTCGCCGGCGGTCTGATGGCGCTCATCTATGCGTTCTTCGCGATCCACCTGCGCGCCGACCAGATCGTCGGCGGCACCGCGGTCAACTTCCTGGCGGTGGGAATCACCGGATACTTCTTCTTCCAGCTCTACCACGGTGACAACGTGCCCTCCGGAATCTCGACCATTCCGAAGGTGAACATCCCGTACGTCGAGAACTGGCGCTTTCTCGGCCCCGCGATCGGACACTTGAACCTGATGATCTGGCTCAGCTTTGCGCTGGTGGCCGTGTCGTACGTCGTGATCTTCAAGACGCCGATCGGGCTGCGGATCCGCGCGTGTGGCGAGCATCCGCGGGCAGCCGATACGGTCGGCATCAACGTCTATCGGGTGCGCTACGGCTCGGTCGTGCTCTCGGGCCTTCTCGCCGCGCTCGGAGGGGCCTACCTCTCGATTGGCTTCGGCGGAGGCGCGTTCACGGACAACATGACGGCCGGGCGCGGATTCATCGCGCTGGCCGCGATGATCTTCGGCAACTGGCGACCGCTCGGCACCTTCTATGCCGCGCTCCTCTTCGGGCTCTCGACTGCGCTCGCGTACCGTCTCCCCGTGTACTCGGGTACCGCAGCGACGCTCTTTCAGGTGTTGCCCTACGTGTTGACGCTCATCGCCGTGGCCGGCGTGATCGGCCGTACGGTGCCTCCCGCGGCAGATGGGAAGCCGTATGTCCGCCAGTAGGGTGGCGCGTGCCGCGATCGTGACCGGCACCACAGGTCTGGCGATTGTGCCACTGGCCGCCGTTGCCGCATCGCTGCTTGGCCTGGTCAGCCTCATCCGGGCCGGCGTCGTCGCGGCGCCCGCAGCCGTGGTGGTCGGGCTGGCAGGAGTTGCCGTCGCCCGACGCGCCCGCTTCGCACTCGATCGCAGCGTCTGGAAGAGCGCTGAGCGGGTTGTACGGCTCGGCAGGTTTCTGTCGTGGGCCGCCGTCTACCTGGGGGTCACAGCCCTCCTCTCACTCGCGTTCTACGGTCTGCTGCGCGCGACATCCTGAACCGGACGCTCGGCGGTACGCTTCCGGCAATGTTCGAGATCGGGAATACCCTTCGCGAGGCACGCTCGCGGCGGCAGATCGAGTTCGCCCAGGCAGAGCAGGCGACCAAGATCCGCGCCAAGTACCTGCGCCTTCTGGAGCAGGAGCGCTTCGACGAGCTGCCCTCGGAGACCTACGTCAAGGGCTTTCTGCGGACATATGCGGAGTACCTCGGCCTCGACGGGCAGGTCTTCGTCGATGAGTACAGCTCCCGTTTCGCGGTCGATGAGCAGTCCGAACGGCAGGCCAGACGCGCTCGGTCTCGACCGAAGCCACGGGCCAAGCGGCTCGAGGCGGCAGTTGTGCTTGCGGCACTCACGGCGATCACGGCTCTCACGGTCGTTGTCGTCGGGGCATGGAAGACGTCCGGCGGCGGAGTGGCCACACATCGTGTCGCCCGATCGATCACGCCCGCCAGGACGGCCGTACACGCATACCTCACGATCGCAGGCGTCTACGGCCCGTCGTACGTTGCGGTGCGCCGAGGCGGCCCGACCGGCACGATCCTTTTTGCCGGGACGGTTGAACGAGGGAAGACCGAGCCGTTCACCGGCAGGCGCTTCTGGGTGAACGTCAGCTCTCCGGAGAACCTCATGATCCGGGTCGGGGGCCGTCCTGTCCATGTGGCCGGATACCGGCCGAGTGCGATCACCGTCACTCCGACCGGCTGGCGCGCAGACTGACACCTCCGCGCGCTGCGATCGTCGTCACGGGCTCCGAGCTCGTTCGCGGTGACCGCAATGATCTGAACGGCCCGTTCCTCGCACGGTCGCTCCTTGCGCTCGGGGTCGAGGCAGCCGAGATCCGCATTGTCGGCGACGGCCGCGACGACGTCGAGGCTGCCATCCGTGCCGGCCTCGGCTACGACCTCGTCGTCGTGTCAGGCGGCCTCGGCCCGACACATGACGACATCACCGTCGAGATGGTCGCGCGTGCGACCGGGCGAGAGCTCGTCCATGACGTGGCGCTGCACAGACAGATCGAGCAACGGTCGCGCGTCGCTGCAGGACGCCTCGGTCGGCCATACAGCGAGTTCGAACCGGGCGTGACCAAGCAGGCGACGGTGCCGGAGGGCGCGACAGTCGTCGGTCTCTCGGGTACAGCCCCGGCTCTGATCGTGGAGTGCGGCGCCTGCATGGTCGTGACGCTGCCCGGTCCGCCGCGAGAGCTTCAGGCGCTCTGGCCGGCGGTGCTTGAGGTTCCCGACATCCGCGTGATCCTTGACCGGGCCCACCCGGCTCCTCGGCATGTCCTTCGCTTCTACGGCGTTCCGGAGTCCTCGGTGGCCGCGGCGATCGCGGCTGCAGGTGGGGAGGGGGCCGATGTGACGATCTGCGCGCGCGACTTCGAGATCCACGTCGACATCTTCGAGGGGGACGCTGGCCCACGACACGCGGCCCGCCTTGCGCATGCCATCGCGCAGGCGCTGCCCGACTACCTCTACGCGACGACCGAGTCGACCGTCGAGGAGCTCGTGCTCGCGAGCTGTGCGGCGCGGGGGATCCGGCTCGCGACGGCCGAGTCGTGCACCGGTGGCCTTATCGCTGAGCGGCTCACGGCCATTCCCGGGGCGAGCGAGGTCTTTGTCGGAGGGGTCGTTGCGTACGCGGACGATGTGAAGGCCGGGATACTCGGCGTTCCCGCAGATGTCCTGCGCACCCACGGGGCTGTCTCAGCGGAGACGGCGTTGGCGATGGCGCATGGTGCTCGCGCGCGTCTCGGTGTCGAGGTCGCCGTCGCGGTGACCGGAATTGCGGGACCGGGGGGTGCAACAGACGGCAAGCCGGTTGGGCTCGTGTTTCTGCACGCCGTCGGCCCGCGGGGTGACCGAAGTGCCGTCCTCGATGTGCCTGGCGACCGCGAGACGATCCGGCGACGGGCGGCGACCGCCGCCCTGCATCTGTGTCGCACACTTGTCACCGAATCGTGACCAACGCGTTGCACCTTGCGGTCTAGCCTGACGTTGTCGGTCGGGTGTGCGTGAGATCGGCGACCGAGTCCGTCCGACGCCGATGGTTACATCGCATGACCGCGTCCAGGTAGGGCGCCGTACCCGGGTTCTAGAGGCCGTAGGGCTAGGAGGTTGATCACGTTGGATCGCGAGCAAGCATTGGATACCGCACTTGGCCAGATCGAACGTCAGTTCGGTAAGGGCGCTGTCATGAGGATGAGCGACCAGGCCCAAGTGACCGTCGGCGCCATCTCGACGGGATCACTCCCGCTCGACCTTGCGCTCGGAATTGGAGGCCTCCCGCGCGGGCGCGTGGTCGAGATCTTCGGCCCTGAGTCGTCAGGAAAGACGACCCTCGTCTACCACGTGATCGCCGAGGCTCAGCGCCGCGGAGGCATCTGCGCCTTCATCGACGCGGAGCACGCGATGGACCCGGCATACGCGAAGAAGATCGGTGTCAACATCGACGATCTTCTCGTCTCACAGCCGGACACGGGTGAGCAGGCCCTGGAGATCTGCGAGCTGCTCGTGCGCTCTGGCGCACTTGCCGTCGTTGCGATCGACTCTGTCGCCGCGTTGACGCCAAAGGCAGAGATCGAGGGCGAGATGGGCGACTCCCACGTTGGCCTCCAGGCACGTCTGATGTCGCAGGCGCTCCGGAAGCTCACCGGCACGCTCAACCGCACCGAGACGATCTGCATCTTCACGAACCAGCTGCGCGAGAAGATCGGCGTGATGTTCGGGAGTCCCGAGGTCACACCTGGCGGTCGTGCGCTCAAGTTCTACGCGTCGATCCGGCTCGACATCCGGCGCATCGAGACGCTCAAGGATGGCGTCGAGGCGATCGGGAACCGCGTCCGTGTGAAGGTTGCCAAGAACAAGGTCTCGCCACCCTTCAAGCAGGCGGAGTTCGACATCATCTACGGCGAGGGAATCCCGTGGGAGGGCACCGTCCTCGACGCCGGCATCGAGCGGAAGGTCGTGCAGAAGGCGGGCTCGTACTTCAGCGTCGGTGACGAGCGGCTTGGGCAGGGCCGGCAGAACGCCAGCGCCTACCTCAAGGAGCATCCGGACGTCGTCCAGACCATCCTCCAGGGCATCCAGGATCAGATGGCCGAGGGCCAGGTTGTCTCGGCACGGCTGCTCGCGCAGACCGAGCCCAAGACCGTGACTCCGGTCGAGCCGCTCGAGGCGGTCGTCGCCGGTGACGCGTCAACCGGCGACGAGGAGACGGCGGCCGCAGCATAGGGATGGGGCGCGAACCGCTCACAGCGCTCCAGGCGGCCTCGGCCGCCCTGGAGCGCCGCGACCGGTCGGCGACCGACCTGGCCGCCTACCTTGGAAAGAAGGGGTTCGACGAGGCCGAGGCGCGCGAGGCGATCGATCGCCTCGCGAAGGCGGGGTACGTCAGTGACGAACGGCTCGCAGCGCTCCGCGCCGAGCAGCTTGCAGGGCGCGGCCACGGCGACGAGGCAATCAGAGCCGAACTCGTGGGACGACACCTCGACCGTGACGCCATCGAGGCTGCGATCCAGCTGCTCGAACCGGAGGCTGATCGCGCACGAGCAGTCGTCGCCTCCGAGGGGGCGACTTCGAAGGTCGCGAGACGCCTCTCGGCCAAGGGCTTCGCCGAGGAGTCCATCGAGTCCGCGCTCGCAGGCACCCCCGGCTGACGACGGGCTGCGCCGGTGCCGCCGGTAGCCTGTTTCATCGTGCGCCGCTACCACCTGACTACCTTCGGCTGCCAGATGAACGCTCACGACTCCGAGCGGATCAAGGGCATGCTCGAGGAGCTCGGGCTCGGTGAAGCGCCGACGCCCGCCGAGGCCGACGTGGTCGTGTTCAACACCTGCACGATCCGCGAGAAGCCCGACACGAAGCTCTCCGCCTATCTCGGTGAGGCAGCGGCGCGAAAACGCGAGGACCCCGATCGCATCATCGCCGTCGGCGGCTGTTACGCCGAGGCGCAGCGCGAGCGCATCTTCGAGCTGTACCCAGACGTTGACGTCGCGTTCGGCCCAGGCTCGATCGCGCACCTCGGTGAGTGGCTCGGTGCCGGGGGTATCGGTGTCGCGCGTGGCCGCTTCGGGCTCGACGAACGCGCCTTCGCTTCGACGCTTCCGACGCATCGCGAGCGAGCGTTCCAGGGCTGGATTCAGGTGTCGATGGGCTGCAACTCAACCTGCTCGTACTGCATCGTGCCGTCGGTTCGCGGCCGCGAGCAGAGCCGGCGGCCTGGTGAGATCGTTGCCGAGGCCACCACGCTTGCGGCCGAGGGCGTTCGCGAGATCACGCTCCTCGGCCAGAACGTGAACTCGTGGGGGCGCGACCTGCTGCCCGACATCCGCACCGAGTTCGGCGAGCTGCTCCGCGCCTGCGACGCGATCGACGGGATCGAGCGGATTCGCTTTACCAGCCCGCACCCCAAGGACTTCCGCGACCCCGTGATTGCGGCGATCGCAGAGTGCGACGCGGTGTGCGAACAGATCCACCTGCCGCTCCAGTCGGGCTCGGCTCGGATCCTCAAGGCGATGCGACGCACGTACACCCCCGAGCGGTACCTGACGCTCGTCGAGCGGATGCGGAGTGCGATTCCCGATGTGGCGTTCGGCACCGACATCATCGTTGGCTTCCCAGGGGAGACCGAGGAAGACTTCGAGGGAACGCTCGCAGTCGTCCGCGAGGTCGGATTCGACAGCGCCTACACGTTCGTCTACTCACCCCGCAACGGCACGGATGCCGCAACGATGGCCGATCAGGTGCCGCACGAGATCAAGATCGAGCGGATGGAGCGGCTCGTCGAGCTGACGCAGTCGATCGCCCGCGATCGCAACACCGCCCGTATTGGACGTATGGAGGAGGTGCTCGTCGAGGGTGTCTCGCGCACCGACGGCGCGCTCCTGCGCGGCAGGACGCGGCGCAACACGACCGTCAACTTCACCGGCACCGCTTCGGCTGGCGAGTTCGTTCCGGTCAAGATCGAGTCGGCGACATCGACCACGCTCCGCGGCACCCAGGAAGCTCTCGTTGTTGCCTGATCCGCGCCCGCTCCCGGCTCTGTGGCAGGGTTAGGTAATGCGCGTCCTCCTCACCGGCTCGTCGGGCCAGATCGGAACGAACCTCGCGCTGCGTCTGCGGCGCGAAGGCCACACCGTCTTCGGCGTCGACAAGCGCATCAACAGCTGGACGAAGGAGTTCGACACGCTGCACCAGGATCTCGCCGGGCACTACGCGGCGTTCCACGGCGGTGTCAACGGTGTCGAGTACCCGGAGGTCGACATCGTCGTCCACCTGGCGGCCCACGCGAAGGTGCACCAGCTCGTGCGCCAGCCGCATCGTGCGCTCGAGAACGCGATGATGACCTTCAACGTCCTCGAGTACTGCCGTGAGCTCGAGCTCCCCCTCGTGTTCTCCTCGACCCGCGAGGTCTACGGCGACGTCCATCGCTTCGAGGAGTACGGCGAGGCAACCGCGGACTTCGCCTTCACCGAGAGCCCGTACTCGGCCTCGAAGATCGCGTCGGAGGCGTTCATCTACTCGTACGCGCGCTGCTACGGGCTCAAGTACCTCGTCTTCCGTTTCTCGAATGTCTACGGCCGCTACGACAACGACCTGCACCGCATGTCACGCGTGTTGCCGCTTTTCATCCACCGGATGATGCGTGACGAGCCGATCGTGATCTACGGCGGCGAGGACAAGGTGCTCGACTTCACCTACATCGACGACTGCATCGAGGGGATCACGCGCGGCATCGTCGCGCTCTCCTCCGGAGCCGTCGAGAACGAGACGATCAACCTCGCCTATGGGCAGGGCAACACCCTCGTGCGTGCCGCGGAGCTGATCGCCAACGAGCTCGACGTGACCCCGCAGATCAGCTACGAGCGCTCGCTCCTCGGTGAGGTGACGCACTACGTCGCCGACATTCGCAAGGCGCGTGAACGACTCGGCTGGGAGCCGCAGACCTCGCTCGATGAAGGCATCCCAAAGGCCGTCGCGTGGTTCAAGGAGTGGCGCAGCAGCCATCCCGAGGAGGACCGCCACGTGGACGACGACCAGCCGAGCGGCGACCACGGCTTCAAGTAAGCCGGCACGTCGGTGGAGTCCGCCCCGGCGGTGATCGCCCTCTACGGCCCAACGGCGACGGGCAAGTCGACCGTCGCCGGGATCCTGCGCGACCGGCTCGCCGGGGAGGTGATCTCGGCCGACTCTGCTGCGCTCTACGCCGGGCTTGAGACCCTCACTGCGGCACCGAGTTACCCGGCTCGCCTCACCGCGTGCGTGCCGCGCGACAGCGAGGTCTCAGTCGGGGAGTACCAGCGGCTTGCACACACCGCCATCGATGACGTGCTGGAAGGCGGGGCGGTGCCGCTCGTTGTCGGCGGCACCGGGCTCTACCTGCGCGCGGCGCTCTCGTCGTTCACATTCCCGCCCGCCCCGGCCGAGGGCGAGCGCGAACGCTGGTCGGCCGTCTACGACGAGCTCGGCGCCGAGGGGGCGCACGTCCTGCTTGAGAGCCGAGATCCCGCCGCCGCGCTCCGGGTGCACGCAAACGACCGCCGTCGAGTGATCCGCGCACTCGAGCTGAGTGAGGCTGGCTCGTCGCTCGCACCGCCGGTTGATCGCCTCTGGTCCGACGACATGCGTCATGAGACGGTGCTCGTCGGTCTCGACCTCCCCCTCGACCTGCTCGACGCCCGGATCGCTGTTCGTGTCGAGGAGATGGTTGCCGCCGGGGTCGTCGCCGAGGCCCGGGCAGCGTGGGCCGAACCGCTCTCTCCGACGGCGCGCAAGGTTCTCGGACTCGAGGAGTTTGCGACCCTGCCGGAGCGCGAGGCGGTCGAGGCGGTCGTGACCGCGACCCGTCGTCTGGCGCGATACCAACGCAAGTGGCTGCGTCGGCTACCGGTCGTCGCTACCCTCGCTGCCGACCGCCCACCGGAGGAGATCGCCGATGCAATTGTCGCGCTGGCAGGCACAGGGGAACGTCTATCTCGTCGCTGAAGAGGCGCTCACGCCCGATCGGGTGCGCGCGAACGCAGGCGACTCCGACGGGATTCTCGAGGTCTCGGCACACGGCGACGACTGGCTCGAGATCACGATCTGGAATCCCGATGGCTCGACGGCCGAGATGTCGGGCAACGGCACCCGCATCGCCGCACGGTGGCTCGCAGAGCAGACCGGCAGCCAGACCGTCACCGTGCGTGTCGGCCCGCGTGTCGTAACGGCACGGATGCTGGACGGCGGGCTCGTCGAGCAGGACATGGGGCCGGTCGTCGTCAGTGAGCCGGCGACGGTCGAGGGGATCACGTTCACGCCCGTCGACGTCGGAAACCCTCACGCGGTCGTGAACGGAGATCCGGATGATCTCCTCCGGATCGGTCCGCTCCTCGAGACGCACCCGTTCTTTCCGAACCGGACGAACGTGCAGGTAGCTCGGCGCCAGGATTCCGGCACGATCGTGGCGCGCGTCTGGGAGCGAGGAGTTGGCGAGACCGGGGCATCGGGGACGAGCGCAGTCGCTGTCGCTGCAGCCTTCGGTCAGAGGCCGGTCAGGATTGTCTTCCCGGGGGGCCCGCTCGACGTTCGATTCGAGTCCGGTTGGGCGCTCCTCACGGGGCCAGCCGTTCGCGACGAAGACTGACGACGCCCACGCTCGATTGGCGGGCTGAGGCCGTGAGGCTCGCTTACAACGCCGCGTGGGCGCCCTGAGGTCAGCTTCCGATGCCGTATTCGCGCAACGCGTCGTTCAGCGAGGTCTTCAGGTCGGTGGTCTCGGTTCGCTGACCGATGATCAGCGCGCACGAGAGGTTGTACGTCCCCGCGGCGAACTCCTTCGGGCGCGTGCCAGGCACGACGATCGAGCGCGGGGGAACGTAGCCCCTGTACTCGACGGGCTCCTCACCGGTGACGTCGATGATCGGCACGGACGCCGTCAGCGAGACGTTCGGTGCCAGGACGGCCTCTCGACCGATACGCACACCCTCGGTGACGATGCAGCGTGAGCCGAGAAACGCGCCATCCTCGACGATCACGGGGCTGGCTCCGGGCGGCTCAAGCACACCGCCGATCCCGACGCCGCCCGCGAGATGGACGTTCGCCCCGATCTGCGCACCGGAGCCCACGGTGGCCCAGGTGTCAACCATCGTGTTCGGGCCGACCCATGCACCGATGTTGACGTACGACGGCATCATCACGACGCCGCGCGACAGGAACGAGCCGTAGCGAGCGACCGCCGGCGGCACAACCCGGACGCCGAGAGAGGCATAGCCGGTCTTCAGCGGAATCTTGTCGTGGTACTCGAACGGCCCGATCTCACGCGTCTCCATCTGGCGCGTCCGGAAGAAGTCGAGGATCGCCGCCTGGACGTCGTCGTTGACCTTCCAGCCGCCGCCGTCGGGCTCTGCGACGCGGAGCTCACCACGGTCGAGCGCTGCGATCGTCTCTTCGGTCGTCATCGGTCTCCTCCCAGCTTTGCGGCGGCGCGTTCGCACTCGGCCTGTGTCGGTACGAGTGCCAGTCTGACGAACCCCTCGCCGGCGGCGCCGAAGAACGAGCCGGGAGCCACGAGGATCCCACGGGCCAGCAGGTCGCGGGCCGCCAGCTCTGACGGGCCGTCGACTGCGAGCCAGAGGAAGAACGACGCGTCGCCACCGGCGTCGCGGAAGCCGAGGCCCTCGAGCGCGGGGAGGAGCGTCTCGCGCTTGCGCCGGTACACGGCGCGGATCGCGTTCACGTGGGACTCGTCCGACCAGGCCGCAACCGACGCGCGCTGGACGAACTCCTGCGGCGCCGTGCCAAGCGACGGTCGAAAGGCGCGGAGCGCGTCAGCGACGTTCGCCGGGGCACACACGAACCCCGATCGGTAGCCGGTCATCGACGAGCGCTTGGAGAGCGTGTTGAACACGACGACGTTCTCACGGTCTGCGACCTGGAGTGCAGATGCGGGCGAGGCCCCGAAGTAGATCTCGGAGTAGGCCTCGTCGGAGCAGAGCAGGAACCCGTGTCGTCGTGCGCGTTCGGCAAGCTCCTCGTAGAACGACAGCGGCACTGTCGAACCTGTTGGGTTGTTCGGCGAGCAGATCCAGAAGATCGCGATCTCATCCCAGGCGTCGAAGGCGTCGAGATCCGGCAGCCAGCCGGTGGACTCGCGCAACGGCACCGTTGTCACGGATCCGCCAGCAAACAGCGCACCGCGCTCGTACACGGGGTAGGCGGGCTCAGGAATGGCGACGAGTCGCTTGTCACCGATGGCGATCTGCGCGAAGGTGAAGATCGCCTCCTTCGAGCCGAGCGTCGGGAGAACCTCGCACGCCGGATCGACGGTGACGCCGTAACGCATTTCGATCCACGAGCTGATCGCCTGACGCAGCTCGTGGAGCCCGGCCGCCCTTGGATAGGACGAGACGTCGGTCATACCCGCCACGAGCGCGTCGCGGATGAACGACGGGGTCACCTCGCGGGGATCACCAACCCCGAAGTCGATCACGTCAAGGCCGGCGGCTCGCGCCTCCGAGCGCCACTCGTCGAGGCGAACAAACGGGTACCGCTCAAGTCCGGCGAGTATCGGGGAGAGCTCCATCTCCGCTAGATCTCGTCGGCGAGGAAGCGTGTGAGCGCCTCGTACGTCCTCACGAGCTGAGCGATCTCGACGCGCTCATCCGCGGTGTGGGCGAGCACGGTCGTGCCGGGACCCAGGTTGACGGCGTCGAGCCCGCGTCCTGCGAAGTCGGCGACGTTCGTCCACGCCTGCTTCGGGAGCACGTCAAACGTCCCGGCGCTGCGGAGCTTCTCGACGAGCGGCGAGTGTGCCGCGACGTGGGCAGAGGGGGAGTGCTGCACGATCTCGGCGTCGTCGCCGAGCAGCTCGCGGACTCGCGCTTCGGCCTCCTCGGGCGTGCGCGTCGGGGCGTAGCGGAAGTTGAACATGCATTCGACGCTCGCCGGGATGACGTTGAGAGCGATTCCGCCCGAGATTCGCGTGATGCTCAGCACCTCGCGGAAGACGAGCCCGTCGACGTCCACGTCGAGAGGCTCAAGCTCGAGGACGGGGCGGATTTGCTCGAAGGCGAGCTTGATGGCGTTGACCCCGAGCCACGGGCGGGCAGAGTGGGCGGACTTCCCCTCGACCACCAGGCGGACGGTCATGTTGCCGAGGCAGCCGAGCTGGAGCGTGTTGTCGGTCGGCTCGAGGCAGATCACGAGCGCCGCATCGTCGATCGCTGGTGTTGCCTCGAACAGCGCCGGGAGCGGGTTCTCGTCGGGGCCGACCTCCTCGCGTGGGAAGAAGAGCAGGCCGAGGTCGTAGGGCAGCTCACGCCCGTGGGCCCACGCAGCAAGCTCGATCATGACGGCGAGGCCGGCCTTCATGTCCGTCGAGCCCAGCCCGTGAACCGCGCCGTTCTCGATCCGGCCTGGGATGTTTCCCTGCGCCGGCACCGTGTCGGTGTGCCCGGCGAGGAGGACGAAAGGCTTGCCCGTGCGAGTGCCGTAGAGCACCGACTCGCCGTCGTCGTGGATGACGGGGAGCGCAACGGCCGCCTTGACGTAGTCGTAGAGCGCAGCCTCGTTCCGCGACTCCGACGGGATGTCGACGAGGGCGAGTGTTCGGGCGGCGAGCGCCGAGGCAAGTGGATCTAGGGGCATAATGACCCCCGATGATTTCACGTCCAGAGCCTGAGCGCGGGTTCGTCCTCGCGGTGCTGGCTCAGGGCGTCGATCCGGACGAGGAGCTGGCCGAGGTCGAGGAGCTCGCGCGCACCGCCGGCGTGGAGCCGATTGGCCGTATCTACCAGCACCGGCCGGCTCCCGCGCGGCGCACCTACGTGGGGAAGGGCAAGATCGAGGAGCTGAAGGCGGCCTTCAAGGAGGCCGAGGCCGACTGCCTGCTCGTGGACGGTGAGCTCGAGCCATCGCAGCAGCGGTTCCTCGAGGATCAGATCGAGACGCGCGTGATCGACCGGACGCAGCTCATCCTCGACATCTTTGCGCAGCACGCCGTGACGTCTGAGGGGAAGCTCCAGGTGGAGCTGGCCCAGCTCGAGTACAACCTGCCGCGGATGCGAGGGCTCTGGCAGCACCTCGAACGCCTCGGCGGCGGGGTCGGTACGAGAGGCCCGGGGGAGTCCCAGCTCGAGACCGACCGCCGCCTGGCCCGACGCCGGATCGGCGTCCTCAAGCGCCAGCTGCGTGATCTCGGTAAGAAGCGCGCGACGCGGCGGAAGGAGCGCGTCCGCACCCAGACCCCGACGATTGCACTAGCCGGTTACACGAACGTCGGCAAGTCGACGCTTCTGAACGCGCTCACCGGATCGGAGGTGTCGGTCGAGAACAGGCTCTTCGAGACGCTCGACTCGACGACGCGCGGCTATGACTTCGCTGGCCGCCGGTATCTCGTCACGGACACCGTCGGATTCATCCGGCGCCTGCCCCATCAGCTTGTCGAAGGATTTGCCGCGACGCTGGAGGAGACGCTCGTCGCGGACATGGTCATGCACGTTGTAGATGCATCCGTCTCCGACGACCAGATCGAGACGATGGTCGCCGCGGTGAACGAGGTGCTGGCCGAGATCGGGGCGGACGACCTACCGATCGAGCTTGTCCTGAACAAGATCGACCGTGTCGATGAGATCGGCCGGCGTCGCCTCGCGAATCGCTTTCCGGGGGCGCCGCAGATCTCCGCAGGGACAGGCGAGGGACTTGAGGACTTGCAGGAGCGGATCGCCGAGCACTTCTCGGGCCGCTGGGAGCCGGCGCGGCTGCTCATTCCCTACGCGGACGGTGCGGTTCTCTCCGAGCTCTACGCGCTCGGGGCGCCGGTTGAGCTTCGGGAGGACACAGCCGACGGCGTCATGCTCGTCGCCCGGCTCTCGCATCGCGACATGCGTCGGTACGCGCGCTTCCTGATCGGAGATGCGACGCGGGAGAGCGCGTGACCAGCCTTCCGATCAAACGGTTGCGGCCCGACGCGGTGCTACCTGCCCGGGCGTATGCCGGCGACGCCGGCCTCGATCTGTCGGCGTGTGAACGCGTCGTGCTGGGGCCGGGGGAGCGCGCTCTCGTTCCGACCGGGCTTGCCGTCGCCATCCCCGAGGGGCATGCGGGGTTCGTCCAACCGCGTTCCGGTCTTGCCGCCAAACACGGCATCTCGATCGTGAACACGCCCGGGCTCGTGGACTCGGGCTATCGCGGCGAGCTGCTCGTCAACCTTCTCAACACAGACCTGCGCGAGTCGTTCGTGGTCGAGCCGGGCATGCGAATCGCCCAGCTCGTGCTTGTCGAGCTGCCGTCTTTCGACCTTGTCGAGGTCGAGGAGCTGCCCGACTCGGAGCGGGGCGCGCGCGGATTCGGGTCGTCAAAGCACTGATGGGACCGCGTATTCGCGTCTCCGCTCTGTTGCGCTGGCGTGAACGCGTCCTTCTGTGTCGGCAGGAGAAGCCCGGCAAGGAGTACTGGCTGCTGCCTGGCGGTGGCGTCGAGGGCGGCGAGACCCTGACCGAGGCGCTGAAGCGGGAGCTCGGCGAGGAGCTCGGGATCTTCGACGACCTCCTGCTCGAGGGGCCGATCGCGGTTGCGGACTCGATCGCTCCCGGCTGGGCGCCCGGTGAGAAGCACATCGTTCACATCGTCTTCGGCGTGGATCTCTCAGATCGCTCACTCGACGATGTCCAGTCGGGCGACGCAGCGATCCGCGGCCTTCGGCTCTTCTCCGCGGATGATCTCGCGGACATCGTCCTCCACCCGCCGATCAAGCGATTTGTCGAGCGTTGGCGGCCCGGCGACCCGGCCGTCTATCTCGGGTCGCTCTGGTCGCGGTAGCGGAGGTCATCGTGTGGGCGGCATCCCCGTAGGATTCCGCCCGTTCCAGGCGAATCCAGGACGGATGAGGCGGGGAGGTGCAGAGCTCGAGTCGAGGATCCTGATCCTCGTGACCCTCGCGCTCGTTGCATTCGGTGTCGTGATGGTCTACTCCGCGACGTCCGCGTCAGCTGCGGTCGGCGGGTCGAACCCGAACTACTACCTCGAGCGTCAGGGCATCTACGCGGTACTCGGAATCACCCTGATGGTGATCGCGCAACGCTGGGACTACCGCCGGCTCCGCGTGATCACGCCGGCGCTCGTCATCGGGTCGCTTGCGGCGCTCGTTGCTGTCCTCGTGATCGGGCCTGCCATCAATGGCGCACACCGTTGGATCGCTGTCGGCCCAGCGGTCTTCCAGCCCTCGGAGTTCTCGAAGCTGGCCCTCGGAATCTGGGCTGCCACCTACCTCTCGCGCCACCGGGCCCCGCGCACGCTCGCCGAGCTCGGCCGTCCTGTTGGCCTGCTCGCCTGCACCTACGCCGCGCTCGTGATCATCGAGCCGGATCTCGGAACGGCGATCACCCTCTTTGTGATGCTCGCCGCGATTCTTCTCGTCGCGGGGACCCCCGCCCGGGTTCTCGGAGTCGCGCTCGGTGGTGCCGGCGCTCTCGGGACGCTCGCGATCTGGATGGAGCCGTACCGGCGCGCGCGCTTCTTCGCCTTTCTCCATCCGTGGAACGACGCTCAGGGGACGGGCTTCCAGATTGTCCAGGCCAAGATCGGCATGGGATCGGGCGGGATCTTCGGCGTCGGGCTTGGCCAGGGAGTCCAGAAGATCTTCTACCTCCCCGAGGCCCACACGGACATGATGCTCGCGAACATCGGCGAGGAGATGGGGCTGCTCGGCGTCGGGATCGTGATTGTCGCCTACGCCGCGTTCGCGTATGCCGGGCTTCGCCTCGCGCTCGGGTGCCGTGATCCGTTCGGCAAGCTGCTCGGCGTCGGACTCACCGTGCTCGTTGCCGGCCAGGCCACGATCAACATGGCCGCTGTGCTCGGGGTCGCTCCGCTGACGGGAATTCCACTCCCGTTTCTCTCCTACGGAGGCTCGAGCCTCGTCGTGCTGCTCGCCTCCGTCGGAATCCTGCTTAACATCGGTGCTCGTGGGAACACACAGACAGCTTCGGTGCGTGATCGCGGCCGGCGGGACAGCGGGACACGTGCTGTCGGCGCTGGCGGTGGCGGAGGCGCTGACGGAACGCGGCGTGTTCGTGACACTCGCCGGGTCGCCGGATCGCGTCGAAGCACAGCTCGTCCCTGACGCAGGGTTCGAGCTCGACACGTTCCGGATCAGCGGCTTCCCCCGGAAGCCCTCGGTTGCGCTCGCTCGCGCGCTCATTCGCGCCGCCGCAGCGCCGCCTGCCTGTCGCGCCATCCTGCGACGGCGACGGCCCGACGTGGTCTTCGGGGCCGGCGGATACGTCGCCGGGCCCATGGTGCTCGCCGCCGCCACGATGCGGATCCCGGCGGCGGTCGCCGAGGCCGACGCACACCTCGGGCTCGCGAATCGCCTCGCCGCCCCGTTTGCGAAGCGCATCTTTCTGGCCTATCCGATCACCGGGCGAGAGGGGAGCAAGGTGCGGGTCGTCGGTCGCCCGATCCCGGCGCGTTCTCGTGGGATCTCGAAGGAGGCTGGGCGCGAGATCTTCGAGCTTCCCGCCGAGGGGCCGGTGTTGCTCGTGACCGGGGCTCTCGCGGGGGCGCACACGCTCAACGAGGTGGTGATCGAGGCGTTTGGCGAGTCCGGACCGGCGATCCTCCACATCAGCGGCGCGCGTGACTACGACGCTCTTCGACGCCGCGTCACCCGATCTGACTACCGACTGATCCCTTCGACGGATCGCATCGGCGCTGCGTACTCGGCGGCCGACCTCATCGTGTCGCGCTCGGGTGGATCGGTGTGGGAGATGGCCGCGGCCGGCAAGCCGGCCGTTCTCGTCCCGTACCCGTTTGCGACGGCCGATCACCAGGCTCGGAACGCCGAGTACTTCGCGTCGGCGGGCGGGGCTATCATGGTGCGCGAGCTCGACGTCGAGGACGTCCCCGAACACGTGCGCTCGCTGCTTCGCGACCCGGCGAGGCTCCACTCCATGAGCGAGGCGATGCTGCGCGTTGCCAGGCCTCGTGCGGCCGACGAGATCGCCGAGGAGCTGATTGCTCTTGCTCGCGCTTGACGGACGGAGGCTGTGGTTCGTGGGTATCGGCGGCGCCGGGCTCTCGTCCTATGCCCAGCTCGCTCGCGACTGGGGGGCAGAGGTCGGCGGGTGGGACCGCGCCGAGACGCCGTACCTCGAACCGCTCGCCGGAATCGCCGTTGAGATCTCGCCCGACCCGGTCGTGCCCACCGGCTGGGAGGTGATCGTCTCGAGCGCGTACCCGACCGTTTCGGGGACGAGGCGCGCGGACTTTCTCGCGGAGCTCGTAGGCATTCGCAACTCGATCGTGGTCGGCGGATCACACGGCAAGAGCACCACCTCGGCGATGATCGCCTTCGCGCTCCACGAGTGCGGCGATGACCCTGCCTGGCTCGTCGGCGCGCCCGTTCCACAGCTCGGGAGCAACGCGGGATCGGGCGCGGGGTGGCTTGTCGTCGAGGGTGACGAGTCCGACCGCACCGTCTTCAGTCTTCCGGCGGAGATCGCGGTCGTGACGAACGTCGAGCTCGAGCACCACACCGAGTTCCACTCGCTCGGCGAGCTCGAAGGCGAGTTCGCGCGGTGGACGGCAGGCGTCCCACACGTCGTGCGCGATGCACCGCCGTTTACCGGTGAGCTGCTCGTTCCGGGTGAGCACAACAGACGAAACGCCGGTTCGGCGCTCGAGGCCCTCGTTCTCGCCGGCTGCGACCGGGCGGCGGCGGCCGACGCGCTCTCGCGCTTCTCAGGCGTCGGACGACGCTTCGACGTCACCGAGGCCGGGGGCATCACGATCATCGACGACTACGCCCACCACCCAACAGAGCTCGCTGCGAATATCTCCGCGGCCCGGAGTCGGTACCCCGGTCGGCGGCTCCGCGTGATCTTCCAGCCGCATCTCTACTCGCGGACGCGTCACCTCGCCGGGGAGCTCGGGGCGGTGCTCGCCGACGCGGACGATGTCGCCGTCACGGACGTCTACGGTGCTCGCGAGCTGCCGATCGTCGGCGTCTCGGGGAAGCTCGTGGTCGAAGCCGTGTCCGACCACGGACGCCTCGCGGGTTGGATGCCGACCGTCGAGGACGCCGTCGCGTTCATCGGTGGCCGTGCCGAGCCCGGTGATCTCATTCTCATCGCGGGTGCCGGCGACATCGATCGTGCTGCCGCGCTTCTTCGTGAGCAGTTGGAGCTGCGTCGACGATGACAGGCCTGCCGGCGCTGAGCGAGCACGTTGCACTGGCGCGCTTCACAACGCTCGGCACGGGCGGGCCCGCTCGGCTCTTTGCCCGCCCCGAGAGCCTTGATGAGCTTGTCGAGCTGCTGCGCTACGGCCGCGAGCACGGTCTGCCCGTCGAGCCGATCGGTCTTGGCTCAAACCTTCTCGTCGCCGACGCCGGCGTCGAGGCGGTTGTCGTTCGCCTCGCGGGCTCGCTGGCGTCGGTCGACGTCGTCGGGTCGATCTTGACGGCTGGTGGAGGGGCGACGAACGCCGTCTGCCTCCATCGCGCACGCGCCTCGGGACTCGGAGGGTTCGAGTTTGCCTCCGCGATCCCCGGTACAGCCGGGGCCGGTGTGCGGATGAACGCTGGTGCATACGGCAGTAACTGGGCGGCGGTGTTGCTCGATGCCGTGGTCGTCGACGCTGACGGCCCGAGGACGGTGCCGGTCGCCGACCTCGGCCTCGCGTATCGCCACTCGAACATCGCGCCCGGCGAGATCGTTGCGTCGGTGCGCTACCAGCTCGTACCCCGTCCAGAGGAGGAGATCAAGGCTGACGTCTCGCGGCTACTCGCGCAACGCAAGGCGACGCAGCCGACAAACAAGCGCACGTTCGGGAGCGTCTTCAAGAATCCCGAGCACGAGCTCGGAGCGGGGCGTCTGATCGAAGAGGTCGGGCTCAAGGGGGCGGAGATTGGTGGCGCATGCATCTCACAGCGACACGCGAACTTCATCGAGAACATGGGTGGGGCCACCTCGAGCGATGTAATTGCTCTCATGGCAGAGGCGCGTCGCCGCGTCGCCGACCGGTTCGGGGTCGTGCTCGAACACGAGGTGAGGCTTCTCGGACAGATCGAGCTGCCCGCGCTGTAGGGAAACTGGAGGCGACGGCGAACACGGCCCTGTGGCCGCGAGGAAGAAAGACATTCCATCCACGGCTGCCGCCGTGTCGACTCGGCGGAGCGCAGCCCCGACGTATCGCTGGGCTCCGTCAGGTCGATCAGTAGCAGTCGGGCTTGCCCTCCTCGGGCTCGCGGTCGGAGGATATTTCGGCGCTCTCGAGACCTCGGTCTTTGCCGTGCGCAACGTCGTCGTCGTCGGTGGCAGCACTCGTGTGCAGGCCGAGGTCAAGGCTGCGCTCACCATGGAGGCAGGCAGAAGCCTGCTCCGCATCTCGAGCACCGACCTGAGTCGTCGAACCGCAGCGATCCCTGACCTCGTCTCGGTCTCGTTCGATCGCTCGTTCCCTCATACGCTCCGGATCCGAGTCACCGCCGAGCACGCCGTGATGCTGCTGCGCCGGGGCTCGGCCACCTGGGTCGTCTCGGCCCGGGGGAGAGTGATGCGCAAGATCAGCTCCGCCTCGCACAGCAACCTGCCTCGCGTCTGGGTGCCGAGGGGCGCCGCCGTCGACGTCGGCGCGACGCTGACCCCCGAGGCCGGTGGCCTCGCAGCCGCCGCCCTCGCGCCGATCGCTGCCGGGGCATTTCCGGCCAACATCCGCTTTGTCCGTCTGAGCGATCAGGAGCTCACGCTCATGATGGGGTCGGGGCTCGAGGTCAGGCTCGGTGACATCGGCGATCTGCGGCTCAAGCTCGCGATCGCAAAGCGCATTCTGCGCGTCGTCGGGGCAGAGGCGGCACCGGGCGCGTATATCGACGTCAGCGTCCCCGAGCGACCTGTCCTGGGCGCCCAGAACCCTCAAGTCGGAGGTTGAGCTTGAGGTTTAGGTCGGTCGAGCTTGACGGTTTCCGCATTGACAAGAGGTCCAGCCGCCCGTACTCTCATGGTAGGAGGAGAGGCGCGACAGCCCCATGCTCCACTTCAGCTTGAGGTCGCGTCGACATTGACATGAGAGATCGTTCCGGGAACTACCTAGCGGTAATCAAGGTCGTCGGCGTTGGCGGCGGCGGTACGAACGCGGTCAACCGCATGGTCGACGCGGGCCTGACGGGCGTTGAGTTCGTCGCGGTGAACACCGACGCGCAGGCACTTCTCATGTGCGACGCCGACGTCAAGATTCACATCGGCGCAAAGGCGACACGTGGACTCGGCGCCGGCGCTGATCCGTCGGTCGGCCACGCCGCCGCGCTCGAGAGCCGGGACGAGTTGAAGGAGGCGCTCAAGGGCGCCGACATGATCTTTGTCACCGCCGGTGAGGGTGGCGGCACAGGAACCGGAGCAGCACCGATCGTCGCCGAACTCGGGCGCGAACTGGAGGCGCTCACCGTCGGTGTCGTGACGAGACCGTTCAGCTTCGAGGGACGTCGCCGCGGCCATCAGGCCGAGCAAGGCATCACCGAGCTCTCGGAGAAGGTCGACACCCTGATCGTGATCGAGAACGATCGCCTCCTGCAGGTCGTAGAGAAGCGCACGCCGCTCTCGGACGCCTTCAAGATGGCCGACGACATTCTCCGCCAGGGCGTCCAGGGCATTACCGACCTGATCACCGTTCCCGGGATCGTCAACCTTGACTTCGCCGACGTTCGCACGATCATGCGCGACGCAGGCTCGGCACTCATGGGTATCGGTATCGCCTCGGGCGAGAACCGTGCGAGCGAGGCCGCCCGTACTGCCGTCAGCTCACCGCTGCTTGAGTCCTCGATCGACGGCGCGACCGGCCTGCTGCTCAACATCACGGGCCCGTCCGACCTCGGTCTCTTCGAGGTCAACGAGGCTGCCGAGGTCGTCACGAGCGCCGCCGACCAGAACGCCAACGTCATCTTCGGTGCGGTCATCGACGACACCCAGTCGGATCAGGTTCGCGTCACGGTGATCGCGACGGGCTTCGGCGGCCAGCGCCGCCGGCGAGCACGCATGTCGTTCGAGGGTGGTTCGTCGCCGAGCACGTCCGGCAGCTCGTCGCCTTCGTCGGACTCGCTCGACGTTCCGTCGTTCCTCCGCGGCGAGTAGCCACACCGGCCGGGCACGCCCGGACGCCGCAGACGACCGACCTTCGCGGATCCGTAGTTCACCAGCGCCGATCAGCGCGTACCACGATGTAGCGGCGCGCCTGACGCGGGAACCTCCGGAAAAGGAGGTTGACCATGAACGGGCATGGACGAATGTTGGTCGCACTGTCGGCTGTCGGTTCGCTCCTGATCTGGGCAGCACTTGCCGCGTCTGCAGGCTCCATCGTTGTCAACGGCACGGCCGAGGTCGGGCCGGTTGCGACGGATGACGCCAACGTCGTGGCGCCGCAAGGGTGGACGACCACCGGCAGCTTCACGGGCGTCAGGTACGGCAGCTCGGGTGTTCCGGGTATCGACGCCTCGGCGGCCATCCACGGAGGAGTCTCGATGTTCGCGGGTGGGCCGAACAACGCATCCTCGGCGGCGTGGCAGAGCGTGAAGCTCCCCGCCGTGTGGGTGAAGGCAGTCGCCGCAGGGCGAGGGAACGCCAGGTTCACCGCCGCGCTGGGAGGCTGGGAGGGACAGCCCGATGCTGCAACCGTCACCTACCTCTTCCAGGATGGCGGAGGCGCGACTGTCGGGTCGATCCGTCTCGGGCCCGTCACACCGCAGATGCGGGTCAATGTCACGAAGCTCATTGCTGTCTCGAAGACTGCGGTGGTGCCCGCATCCACACGATCCGTCAAGGTGACGATTACAGCGATCCGGGGATCGGGAGCCTATAACGACGGATACGCAGACAACGTCGGCATGACGCTGGTCGGCTGAGCGGCGCGCGGCGCGGCTGCGCGAGAGCGTCGCCGCGCCGCCCGCGCGTTACCGACGCGCCGCTCGGATCGACGCGGTTAACATCGGGCGGGTGGACAACCTCCATCGCACGCCGCTCTACGACAAGCACGTCGAGGCGGGGGCGCGGCTCGTGCCGTTCGCCGGCTGGGAGATGCCGGTCCAGTACACCGGCGTGATCGAGGAACACCGGGCTGTACGGACAGACGCGGGTGTCTTCGACGTCTCCCACATGGGCGAGCTCGAGGTCGAGGGCCCGAGGGCGCTCGACCTGCTCCAGGACGTGCTCTCGAACGACGTGGCGAAGCTTGAGATCGGAGACGCGCAGTACACGCTCCTCACGACGCCTGAAGGCGGGATCGTCGACGACCTGATCGTCTATCGCACGGGCGCATGCAGGTACCTCCTTGTCGTCAACGCGTCGAACCGCGCGGCCGACTTCGCCTGGATCGTCGAGCGTGAGCGTCGTGGCTCGGATGTGCGCGATGTGTCTGACGACTACGGCCTGCTCGCCGTGCAGGGGCCACGCGCGCTCGCGCGGCTTGGACTCGCCGCGGGCACGGCGTTCACCTGGGAGACGGGCGTCATCGACGGCGTCGAGGTGATGATCAACCGCACCGGATACACCGGCGAGGAGGGTGTCGAGCTCGCATGCATGACCGAGGACGCGCCGAAGCTCTGGGACGCAATCCTCGCCCGCGGCGTGGTGCCGTGCGGGCTCGGTGCGCGCGACACTCTACGCCTCGAGGTCTGCTACCCGCTACATGGCAACGACATCGGCCGGGACCGGGATGCGATCTCGAGCGGGCTCGGGTGGGTCTGCGCGCTCGAGAAGGACTTTACGGGCGCTGACCGTCTCCGCGAGATCAAGGCCGCAGGCCCTGATCAGAGGCTCGTGGCCTTTCGGATGACTGAGGTGGCGATCCCCCGTGCGGGGATGGCGATCGAAGGTGGCGGCGTCGTCACCTCCGGCTCGCATTCACCAATGGTCGATGTCGGCATCGGTCTCGCATACGTTCCCACTTCGATGAGCTCTCCTGGCACGGAGTTGACGGTCGATGTCCGCGGCCGCGCGCGCCGTGCCCAGGTGGTTCCCAAACCGATCTACAAGCGAGGGGAGTGAGCAGTGGCTGCAGCCGAGACGTATCCCGATGGCCTGCGTTACAACGCCGAGCACGACTGGGCCCGTGTCGAGGGCGATGAAGCTGTGCTCGGAATCACCTGGCACGCCGCCGACGCCCTCGGCGAGCTTGTCCACTACGAGGCACCCGAGGTCGGCACCGCGATCGCAAAGGGCGGCTCCTACGGCGAGGTCGAGTCCGTCAAGGCCGTCTCGGATCTCATCTCACCGCTCTCCGGAGAGGTGCTCGAGGTCAACGCGATCGTGGTTGACGCACCCGAGACGGTGAACGACGATCCGTACGGCAACGGCTGGCTCGTCCGTGTGCGACTCAGCAACCCCGCCGAGATCGAGTCGCTCCTGGACGTCGAGGCCTACCGCAAGGAGCTCGACTAACTCGTGAGTTACACCTCGCTGACTGACGCCGATCGCGACGCGATGCTCGAAGCGATCGGCGTCGCATCGATCGAGGAGCTCTTCCGCGACATCCCCGAAGCGATGCGCTTCAGGGGGGCGCTCGATGTGCCGCCGGCCCTCTCGGAGGCCGAGCTGACTCGCCATATGGAACAGCTGGCTGCCAAGAACGTCCTCGACGAGGTGTCGTTCCTCGGCGCTGGCATCTACGACCACTACGTCCCGGCAGTCGTCGACGCAGTGCTGCAGCGAGGTGAGTTCCTCACGGCGTACACGCCGTATCAGCCGGAGCTCTCTCAGGGTGTCCTTCAGGCGATCTTCGAGTACCAGACGGCGATCTGCGAGCTGACCGGCATGGACGTGTCGAACGCATCGGGGTATGACGGTGCGACCGTCGCCGCGGACGTCTGCTTCGTCGCGAAAGCTACGACGGGCCGCAGCAAGATCGTGATCACCGAGGCGACGAACCCGCAGGTCCGTCAGGTCGTCAAGACGTTCGCACGCGGCTTCGGGCTCGAAGTCGTCGAGGTTCCTCACTCCGGCGGCGTCACCGACCCGGCAGCCGTACGCGCGGCGGCACAGGACGCAGCAGCCGTCATCTTCCAGCACCCGAACTTCTTCGGCTGCCTCGAGCAGGCCCCGGAGATCGCGGCTGCCGCCAACGACGCCGGTGCCCTGCCCGTCGCGCACGTCGATCTGATCAGCCTTGGGGTGCTCGAGGCTCCTGGCAACTACGGCTGCGCTTTTGCAATCGGCGAGGGTCAGTCCGCCGGGAACTCCATGAGCTACGGCGGTCCGCACTACGGCTTTCTCGCCGCGCGCGAGCCTTACATGCGCCGGCTACCCGGCCGGATCGTCGGTGAGACCGTCGACATCGCGGGAAAGCGCGGATTCGTGCTGACGCTCCAGACCCGTGAGCAGCACATCCGCCGCGAGAAGGCGACGTCGAACATCACCACAAACCAGACACTGCTCGCGCTTGCAGGCCTCGTGCACCTCTCGCTGCTCGGCCCGCAGGGGCTGCGCGAGACGGCTGAGACCTGCATGGCGCTCTCTGCCTATGCCAAGGACAGACTGCAGGCGAAGGGGCTTGAGCTGCTCTTTCCCGAGCAGGCAACGTTCAAGGAGTTCGCCGTGCGTGTCGGACGCAACGGGCGCGAGGTCACCAGGGCCGCCCGGACTCAAGGCGTCAACCCGGGCTATCCGCTCGTGCGTGACTACCCGGAGCTCGACGACGCGATCCTCGTGGCCGTGACCGAGAGGCGCACCGTCGAGGAGATCGACCGGCTCGCGGAGGTGCTCGCACCGTGAAGCTGATCTACGAGAAGTCCCGACCCGGCCGTCGCGGCCTTGAGATTCCGAAGCCGGACCTGCCCGTGCCAGCGATCCCTGCCGGGCTCGCGCGCAAGACGCCGCCGCGGCTGCCCGAGATGGCAGAGCCCGAGGTTATGCGCCACTTCACCGAGCTCTCGCGCCGCAACTTCGGGATCGACATCGGTTTCTACCCGCTCGGCTCCTGCACGATGAAGTACAACCCGCGCGTCAACGAGCGTCTCGTCGGGCTACCTGGCTTCCGCGACCTGCACCCGCTCGTCGAGGACGACGCGGCGCAGGGGGCGCTTGAGCTCGAATGGAACCTGCAGGAGATCCTCCGCGCCGTGACGGGCCTTCCGGGAGTCAGCCTTCAGCCTGCGGCCGGGAGCCAGGGTGAGCTCACCGGGCTCCTCTGCATGCGCGCGTACTTCGATGACATCGGCGAAGGTGAGCAGCGCCGCAAGATCGTCATCCCGGATACGGCCCACGGTACGAACCCGGCGAGCGTGACCATGGCCGGCTACGAGGTGACCCCGGTCAAGACCGACGCCCGCGGCAACATCGACATCGATGACCTCCGGACGAAGGTCGACGAACATACGGCCGGGCTGATGCTCACGAATCCGTCAACTCTGGGGCTCTTCGACGAGAACATCGAGCAGATCCGCGACATCTTCCACGCCGCCGGAGCGCTCATGTACTACGACGGCGCGAACCTGAACGCCGTCGTGGGGATCTCCCGGCCGGGTGACATGGGCTTTGACATCGTCCACATCAACCTCCACAAGACCTTCTCGCAGCCGCATGGCGGCGGCGGGCCCGGTGGCGGGCCGATCGCAGTCGCGGCGAAGATCGATCCGTATCTGCCGGCGCCGGTCGTTGTGCGTGACGGCGAAGGGTTCCGGCTCGACTACGACCGGCCAAAATCAATCGGCAAGGTGCGTGGCTTCAGCGGGCCATTCGGCGTATTCGTCCGCTCCTACGCGTTCATGCGTGCCTGGGGGCCGGGGCTGAAGCAGATGAGCGAGATCGCTGTCCTGAATGCGAACTACATGCGTGTCCGGCTCCAGGGTGCCTATGAGCTTCCGTACGACCGGCTGTGCATGCACGAGTTCGTGCTCAGCGCGCGAGCCCTCAAGCGCGACCACGGAATCACCGCACTTGATGTGGCCAAGCGACTGATGGACTTCAACTACCACCCGCCGACGGTGTACTTCCCGCTCGTCGTCCCTGAGGCGCTCATGATCGAGCCGACCGAGACCGAGGCGAAGGAGACGCTTGACGAGTTCTGCGACGCGATGCTGCAGATCGCCCGTGAGGCGGCCGAGAGCCCGGATGAGCTCCGGGCGGCGCCGCACGGGCGTCCGGTCGAGCGGCTTGATGAGGTACGTGCGGCCAGGAACCCCATCGTCCGTTACGGCTTCGCCCGCGCGGACGACGACGTGTAGCCACTCGCCCGCCACAAGCTGACACCGCTCATCTACCGTGGGTGCTCACGCGAAGCGAGGGAGAGTCTGATGGAGAAGCGCCGTCTCGGCACGCATGGGCTCGTCACATCCGCCCAGGGGCTCGGATGCATGGGCATGTCGGAGTTCTACGGGCCAAGGGACGACGCGGAGGCCGTCGCGACCATCCACCGCGCTCTCGACCTCGGGGTCGACTTCTTCGACACCGCGGACATGTACGGCCCGTGCACGAACGAGCGTCTCGTCGGCCGCGCTCTCGCCGGCCGACGCCACGAGGTCGTGATCGCGACGAAGTTCGGCAACGAACGGCGCGAGGACGGAACCTGGCTAGGCACGAACGGCCGCCCCGAGTACGTGCATGCGGCGTGTGATGCCTCGCTCGCCCGACTCGGGATCGACACGATCGACCTCTACTACCAGCATCGCGTTGATCGAGACACCCCCGTCGAGGAGACATGGGGTGCCCTCGCCGAGCTTGTCGAGGCGGGCAAGGTGCGTTACCTCGGAATCTCGGAAGCCGCAGCTGCCACCGTCCGGAGAGCCCACAGCGTTCACCCGGTGAGCGCTCTGCAGTACGAGTACTCGCTCTGGACGCGAGATCCCGAGGAGGAGATCCTGCCGCTTGCTCGTGAGCTCGGGATCGGATTCGTCCCGTACAGCCCGCTCGGACGCGGTGCCCTGGCAGGCGGTATCAAATCGGCTGACGATCTCCATGAGACCGACTTTCGTCGCAACAACGCCCGCTTCCAGGGCGAGAACCTGGCCCACAACATCACGCTGATCGCTCACCTCGAGGCGATCGCTGCCGAGAAGGACGCGACTCCGGCGCAGGTGGCGCTCGCGTGGGTGCTGGCCCAGGGCACGGACATCGTGCCGATCCCGGGCACGAAGCATGTGAGCTACCTGGAGCAGAATGTCGCAGCCTGCGAGCTCGTCCTCCCGACCTCCGACCTTGAGCGTCTTTCGGCGGCGTTCCCCGCCGGTGCAACCGCGGGTGATCGCTATCCCGACATGTCCCGTGTCAACATCGACGCCAGGCCATTAACAGCTCCTTAATCCCGTACGCCGACGGGAACGTCTGCCCTGCGCGGCGCGTTTGGTCGTCTGCATGCCAGAAATCCACGACAAAGGAGTTCGCTTGACAGATGTCGTCCGAACCGACGCCGAGTGGCGCGCTCAGCTCGATCCCGAGCAGTACCGGGTCCTGCGCGAGAAGGGAACGGAGCCGCCGTTCTCCGGCGAGTACGACCACGTCTTCGAACCCGGGACGTATCACTGCGCGGGCTGCGGCACGGAGCTCTTCACCTCCGAGGCGAAGTACGACTCGGGCTGCGGCTGGCCGGCTTTCTTCGAACCGGCGAGCGACGAGGCGATCGACGAGGAGACGGACAGAAGCCACGGCATGGTTCGCACCGAGGTCATGTGCGCAAGCTGTGGCGGGCACCTGGGGCATCTGTTCCCAGACGGCCCGGCGCCGACCGGTGTGCGGTACTGCATCAACTCAGCGGCCCTCAAGCTGGAGGAGAAGTGATGACAAGCAAGGCGACATTCGGTGCAGGGTGCTTCTGGGGTGTCGAGGCGGCGTTTCGTCGGATCGACGGCGTGGTCTCGACGGCGGTCGGGTATGCCGGTGGCGCCACGTCGAACCCCAGCTACCAGCAGGTCTGTCACGAAGGAACGGGCCATGCCGAGGTGGTCGAGGTCACCTACGACCCGGCGAAGGTGCTGTACGAGCAGCTGCTCGCGGTCTTCTGGGCCGAGCACGACCCCACGCAGCTCAACCGTCAGGGGCCTGACGTCGGTGACCAGTACCGCTCCGTCATCTTCGTCCAGGACGCCGGGCAGCGGGCGGCCGCCGAGTCCTCACGTGACCGAGTCCAGTCGCGGCTCACGAAGCCGGTCGTAACCCAGATCGAGGATGCGCCGACCTTCTGGTCGGCCGAGGACTACCACCAGCAGTACCTCGAGAAGCGCGGGCTCTCGAGCTGTCACGTCTCTCTCGTAGTCTAGGAAGGGCGTCCGGCGGTCGGGGCATGCGTGGCCCGACCGCCGCGAGGCGTGCGCGGCGAGAGTTCGTGCATTTTGCGAGAAAGGCCCTTCCAGGAACCCTTGCGGCCCGTCGCTCCTTCGCTAATCTCGGGCTCTCACCGAGCACGGAGCGCGAGTAAGTCGATGCCGCCCCAAGAGATCGGACGCGGAAGGCCGCAAGGCCCAGGGCGATCGGTCAGTTGGGACGGCGGATGAAAGCGCCACCGGCTCGGTGTTCCTTGTTAAGTCCTGTCCTGTCACAGTGGCACGGCGCCTTTGGCACCCGGCGCTGGAGCCTGCGCGGGGGACATGATCGGGAGACCGCTACGGCGTGACAGTAACGGCGGAGGCGGCTTCGTAGATACGGAGGCCGGTCGCTGTTGTCGCGCACGCCTGGTTCGCAGCCACGACGACGCGACCCGGGCGTGGGGCGGTCCAGACGATGGCGAAGGCGCCCTTGGCACTGAGCTTCGGCTGGGCGTACAGCGCCGGTGCGCCACCGTGGTTGTAGACCGTGACCATGTCGGCACACCCCGCGGCGGACGAGAAGAACCTGCCGGAGATCGCGACCTTCCGTCCGGCGGAGGCTCTGGCGGCAAGTGTCGGGCCAGGCCCGGGTGCGTCGCAGGCCCACGTCCACGTGTCGGTGGCTCCGATGCCCTTCGGGCGCATCGAGCCGTAGTGGATGACAAGGCGCGTGTACTGGCGCCTGCCACTCAGGCAGGTGCGAACGCGGTCTGCGGCGGCGGTCATCGGGTAGCTGTGGAAGTGCCCGGCTGCGCAGTTCGGTGTGCAGTCGTTCGCGGTCGCGATGCCTCTTGTTGTCACCGACGAGGCACCCCACCGGCTCCAGACGAGCTGCGTCAGCCCGTAGTTACCGTCACCGCAGGCAAGCGTGATCGCGGCCGGTGAGAGCGTCTGAGCTCCGCAGTCGGGCAGCGTCAGCGTCGGATGCACGGTGGGAACCGACGCGGCGGCGCCGGTCGAAGCCACTGCGACGACGGCGAGAGCGGCCAGCAGCAGCCGGATATTCACGCCTCTGTTGACAGCCGTTCGCGCTTCGCCTTCGACGCAGTCTGCTGACGCTTTCCGGCGTTCAGCTCGACCTTGCGAAGGCGGATCGACTTCGGTGTCACTTCGACAGCCTCATCGTCTCGGATGAACTCGAGTGCCTGCTCGAGCGAGAGCGGCCTCGGTGGAATGAGCCGGATCAGCTCGTCGGCCGAGGAGGCGCGCATGTTCGTGAGCTTCTTCGGCTTCGACGCGTTCACATCGAGATCGTTGCTCCGCGAGTTCTCACCGACGATCATGCCCTCATACAGCGGGTCCGTCGGAGCGATGAAGAGCGATCCGCGCTCCTGGAGCGCCTCGATCGCGAACCCTGTGGCGGTGCCTGTGCGGTCAGCGACGAGGCTGCCGGTCGGACGGGTGCGCAGCTCGCCGAACCACGGCTCCCATGCTTCGAAGACGTGATGGAGGATGCCTGTGCCGCGCGTCTCGGTCAGGTACTCGGTACGGAAGCCGATCAGGCCGCGGGCGGGAACCAGGTACTCCATGCGCGCCCAGCCGGTGCCGTGGTTGACCATCTGTTGCAGACGGCCCTTGCGCAGAGCGAAGAGCTGCGTAACGACGCCGATGTACTCATCGGGAATGTCGACGGCGACGCGCTCGACCGGCTCGTGACGCTTGCCGTCGATCTGCTTGGTGAGCACCTCGGGCTTGCAGACCGTAAGCTCGAAGCCCTCGCGGCGCATGAGCTCGACGAGAATCGCGAGCTGGAGCTCGCCACGGCCCTGGACCTCCCAGGCATCGGGGCGGCTGGTGGGAAGGACTCGGAGCGAGACGTTGCCGATGAGCTCGGCCTGGAGCCTGTCGCGCACCAGGCTCGCGGTGAGCCGCGTGCCCTCGGTGCCGGCGAGAGGACTGGTGTTGATGCCGAGCGTCACGGAGAGGCTCGGCTCGTCGACTGTCGTGACCGGGAGCGGGCGCGGATCGATCGGGTCGGCGATCGTCTCGCCGATCGTGACCTCCGGCAGCCCTGCAAGGGCGACGATATCGCCCGGGCCGGCCTCCGTCGCCGGGACGCGATCGAGTGCCTCTGTGGTGTAGAGCTCGGTCACCCTCGCCGTCTCGATCGTCCCGTTCGCGCGGCACCAGGCGACCTGCGCACCCTTGCGGAGCGTGCCGTGGTGGATGCGGAGCAAAGCGAGCCGACCGACGTACGGGCTTGCGTCAAGGTTCGTGACGAGCGCCTGGAGCGGATGATCGGGATCGTAGGACGGTGCAGGGATGGTGGTGAGAATGGTGTCGAAGAGCGGCTTCAGGTCAGCCGCCAGCTCGTCGGGCGCGAGTCCAGCCTGGCCGGAGCGCGCGTTCGAGTAGATGATCGGGAACTCGATCTGCTTCTCGGTCGCGTCAAGGTCGAGGAAGAGCTCGTAGACCTCGTTCACGACCTCCTCACAGCGCGCGTCGGGACGGTCGACCTTGTTGACAACGAGGATCACCGGCAGACGGAGCTCGAGCGCCTTGCGCAGCACGAACCGGGTCTGCGGCAGCGGGCCCTCGGAGGAGTCGACGAGTAGCACGATGCCGTCGACCATGGTCAGTCCACGTTCGACCTCGCCGCCGAAGTCGGCATGCCCGGGGGTGTCGATGATGTTGATCTTCACGTCGCCGAGCTGCACCGCGGTGTTCTTCGCGAGGATCGTGATGCCCTTCTCGCGCTCCAGGTCCATCGAGTCCATCACGCGCTCGTTGACGTCCTGGTTTTCGCGGAACGAACCAGCCTGCCACAGCATCGCGTCGACGAGCGTGGTCTTGCCGTGGTCGACGTGGGCGACGATTGCGACGTTGCGCAGATCGTGGCGATAGGCGAGGTTCGGTTCGGACATGGCCCAGCAGGCTATCCGTAGCGGGTGGTCTGACCGGGATTCGGGTGTCTCTAGGCGGCGTTGTCTGCCGCGGCGAGCTGCCCGCAGGCAGCTGCGATGTCGCGGCCTCGGGTCAGGCGCACCGTCGTCGGCACACGGGCCTTACCGAGCACCGACTTGAACCGCTCGATCGCGTCACGCCCGGAGCCGTCGTACATCCCGGTCGGGTTGTACGGGATCAGATTGACCTTGAACATCTTCGGGTCGAGGATCTTGGCGAGCGCAGCGGCGTTCTCGACGGAGTCGTTGACGCCCGCCAGCATGACGTACTCGATGTAGACCTTCTGGCCTCGCACAGCGACGTACCGGCGGCACTCCGCGAGGACGTCCTCCAGCGGGAAGCGGTCGTTGACCGGCATCAGCCGGCTGCGGAGCACGTCGGCGGGCGCATGGAGGGAGAGCGCAAGACGGATCGGCTGGTCGACCTCGTCGATGAACCGCGTCAGGCCGGGCAGCCAGCCGACGGTCGAGATCGTCGTGCGGCGTGGCGTCACCCCGACGTCCGGGAGCCGTCGTGCGGCTTCGAGAACCGGGTCGAGGTTCATCATCGGCTCTCCCATCCCCATGAAGACGACGTGGTCGACCGGCTCGATCCGGCGGAAGTGCAGCACCTGGTCGAGGATCTCTCCGGCCGACAGGTTCCGCCCGAACTTCATCTGCCCGGTCGCGCAGAACGTGCAGGTGAGCGGACATCCCGACTGGGACGAGAGGCACACCGAGCGCCGACCGTCGCGGTAGCGCATCAGCACGGCCTCGACGGGAAGACCGTCGTACGTCCGGAAGAGCACCTTGAGCGTGCGGTCCTTCGCCTGGGTCTCGCTCATCACCTTGAGCGACGAGAACGGCACCTGCTCCTCGAGCTGGGCGCGGAGCGGCGCCGGAAGGTTCGTCATCTCGGAATATCCGGCAACCCCGCGTGCGGCCCACTCCCACACCTGGCGGGCGCGGTAGGCGGGCTCGTAGGCGAGCGCGGCGTCGAGACGTTCGAGGTTCACCTACACACCGTAGCCCTGACAGCGATGATGGCGACATGGAGCAACGCGTTTCACTCATCACGCTCGGCGTCGAAGACCTCCCACGCGCCCGGGCCTTCTACGAAGCGATCGGCTGGGAGGTGACCGACGATCCCGAGGAGGTGATCTTCTTCCAGGCGGGCGGACTGGTCGTCGCGCTCTGGAGCCGAGAGAGCCTGGCCGAGGACACTCACATGGACGACTCGAGCGGCTGGGGTGGCGTGACGCTGGCCCACAACGTCGGCTCTCCCGCCGAGGTCGACGCGATCCTCGAGGATGCGCGCATCGCCGGCGCGCGCATCGCGCGACCGGGCGACGAGACCCACTGGGGTGGGTACTCGGGCGTCTTCGTCGACCTCGACGGCCACCCGTGGGAGATCGCGCACAACCCCGGGTGGGTTCTCAACGACGATGGCACCGTCACGATCTGACGTTCTAGGCTGACGCCATGATCGATCTCCGCTCGGACACTCAGACCACACCCTCACAGGCGATGCGCCAGGCGATGGCCGAGGCTGAGGTCGGTGACGAGCAGCGGCGTGAGGATCCGACCGTCCTTGCGCTCGAGGAGCGCGCTGCGGCGTTCCTCGGTCAGGAGGAGGCCGTGTACCTCCCGACCGCGACGATGGCCAACCAGATCGCCCTCGCGATCCTCGGCGAGCGCGGCACCGAGCTGATCGTCGAGGAGACCGCGCACATCATGATCGCCGAGCTCGGCGGCGCCGCCATGCACTCGGGCCTTCAGACCCGGGGGTTACCGGGCGTGAGGGGGTGCCTCTGCGCCGAGCAGATTCCGGAGGCTGTTCATCCGTCGGACGGCTTCCATCAGCCGCGCGCGTCGATCCTGGCGCTCGAGAACACCCACAACAGTGCGGGCGGGGCTGTGTGGCCCCTCGACGGGCTCACTGCTGTCGTCGGCGCGGCGCGTGAGGTCGGGCTCGCGGTGCACCTCGATGGAGCGCGGATCGCAAACGCAGCCGTTGCACTTGGCATCCCGACCGCGGAGATGGGTGTGCTGTTCGACACGGTCACGCTATGTCTCTCCAAGGGACTCGGTGCACCGCTCGGAGCCGTCATCGCCGGTTCGAACGAGCTGATGCTTCGGGCGCGCGTCGAGAAACACCGCTTCGGCGGGGCGATGCGCCAGGCCGGCGTGATCGCCGCCGCCGGGCTCTACGCGCTGGAGCACAACGTCCACCGGCTCGCTGACGATCACGTTCGGGCGCGGAGGCTCGCCGAAGGCTGGCACGCGCGGGGGCTTCCGGTCGATCTCGACCAGGTCGAGACGAACTTCGTCCAGCTCGATGTCGGCGCGCTCGGCTTGACGAGCGGCACCGCACTTCAGCTCCTCGACGCGGCCGGCGTCGGACTGACGTCGACGGTCAGGCGTAACGTTCTGCGCGCCGTTACGCATCTTGACGTCGACGACGACCACATCGATCGGGCGATCGAGCTCGCCCCCGCTGCGTTGGAGGCGCATGTCGCGGCCTGACTCCCTCAACCAGGCGTGCGAGCGACTGCTACAGACACGTCAGGCGCAGCGACTTCCGTCGATCGCCGCCGCAGTGGTGCGGGCCGGTGAGGTCGTCTGGTCGGGCGCCGTCGGATACGCCGACTGGGAGGGGGGCGTCCTCGCGACGCCCGGGACGCAGTATCGAATCGGCTCGATCACAAAGACGTTTACGGCTGTCGCGGTGATGCAGCTCCGCGACGGCGGCTTCCTTGACCTCGACGATCGTCTGGAGCAGCACATCGACGGCATCGCGCCGGGCTCCCCGACGATCCGTCAGCTTGTTGCGCACCTCTCGGGTCTCCGGCGCGAGGCGGGCGAGATGTTCGTGACCGGCGCGACACCGAGCGTCGAGGACGTGCTCGGGGCGTACGAGCGGGTGCTTCCAGCCGCGCGGGCACATCACTACTCGAACCTCGCCTTCGCGCTCCTCGGCGAGGTCGTCGCGCGCCGCAGCGGGACGCCGTACATGGAGTACGTCGATACGAATCTGATCGCCCCGCTCGACCTGTCACGGACAACCTGGTACGAGCAGCGACCGAACGCGCAGGGCTATCTCGTCGACGAGTGGGCCGGTACAGCAGCACGTGAGCCTCACAGCGACATGGGAGGTGTGGCCGCGATGGGGCAGCTGTGGTCGACGGTCGGCGATCTCTGCGCCTGGGCCTCGTTTCTCGTCGACGGCCGAGAGGGCGTGCTCTCACCCGAGAGTGCCGACGAGCTCTGGTCGCCACAGGTGATGGTGAATCCGGACGAGTGGGTGGTGGGCTGGGGGCTCGGCCTCGAGCTCCAGCGTCGCGGCGAGCGGGTCTTCGGAGGTCACGGCGGAGCGATGCCCGGCTTCCTGGCTGGTGTCTACATCAACCGTAAGACACGGACTGGGGCGGCTGCGCTGACGAACTCGGGAACGCAGGGGGTGAAGGATCTCGCCCTCGACCTCGTATCGACGACGATCGACCTGTGGCCGGCGGACGTTGGCGTCTGGACGCCCGAGGCGGAGCCGCCCGCGGAGATCCGCTCGATCCTCGGCCGTTGGTGGTCGGAGGGCAGCGAGTTCACGTTCTGCTGGCGGGATGCGAAGCTCGAGGCCACGGTTGAGGGTGCAGCGTCATGGCAGCTCCCCGCCGTCTTCGAGCGCGTCGGCGAGCGCGAGTATCGGGGTGTCTCCGGGCGCGAGCGGGGCGAGCTCCTGCGGATCGAGGACGACCGTCTGGTGTGGGCCGGGTACGCATTCACCCGTCTGCAGGAGCCGTCTGCCGGCTAGCGATCGCCCGCGAGCGCGTAGGCGACGACCGCTGCCGCGTAGAAGCTGACCAGCAGGAATCCCTCCCAGCGCTTCGAGCGGCCGTCCGCGACGATTGCGGCAACCACGAGCGCAGCCCCGCCCATCGTGATCAGCTCGACCGGGCGAAAGGCGAGCGGCAGACCACGGCCGACCGTCCAGGAGAGCAGAGCGATTGCCGGCACGACGAACACCGCGACCTGCGCCGCCGACGAGATCGCAATCTCGGCTCCGAGACTCGGGTTCCCACGGAGGGCGACGACGACTGCGCCACCGTGCTCGGCGGCGTTACCGACCAACGCGACGATGACCGCGGCAACGAAGAACTCCGATAGCCCGAGCGACGTTCGAAATGCCTCGAGCGATCCGACGAGAACCTCGGACACGAGTGCGGTCGCGACCGTCGCGCCAGCAAGCGCGAGGATCGCGCGGCGCAGGCTCCATGCTTCGTCTGACGCCTCGGTCGTATGGGCTGCACGATGCGCGCGCAGGTTTCGTACGGTCAGCGTGACGTAGATCGCCAGCAGGATTGCTGCGACCGGGATCGTCACGAGGTAGAGCGTGTGCCGGTCGGGGTCGCCGTGCCACCCCGCGACCGAAGGGACCGCGAAGACGCACACGGCCGCCCCGACCATTGAGATCTGGAGGAGCAGCGAGCGCCGGTCGATCCGTCCATTGCCACCAGCGATCATCGCGCCGCCAAGCACGAGGAGTGCGTTCGAGACGACCGAGCCGACGAGCGATCCGCGAACCACGTTCGGGAGCCCGCTGCCGACCGCGAGCAGCGTGATGATGAGCTCGGGCGCGTTCCCGAAGCTGGCGTTCACGAACCCGCCGATACCCGGGCCGGTGTGCTCTGCGACCTGCTCGGTCGCCTCACCGATCAGGAACGCCAGCGGCGCAAGGGCTGCGCATGCGAGCACGAACTCGGTCGCTCCGCTGGCGTGGAGCACGTACTTGCCGATCAGCACGATCGGCGTGAGGGCAAGAGATGCCCAGAAGAGTCGCCTCGCCACACGGCAAGGATATCGGTGGCCTCGGCGAGCCGCCGTCAGCGCCGCCTTGCCTGAAAGTCAAGACTTGAAGATCGGGTGGGATGAGCAACAATGACCGTGATGCACGATCACAAGCCCGCGACGTTGCCGCTTCATCCCCACTCGGAGATGGAGTGCCGCCGCTGCGAGGTTCACTGCGACAAGGTGGTGCATCCGGCCGCGTGTCTGGCTCGAAGCTGCCCGTTTGTCTACAGCTACGAGGCCTGGGATCACACCTACATCGGGTGCATGCAGAAGGTCTACGGCGTCGAGATCGACCTCGACATGCTCCGCGAGGCCGAGGAGAAGGCGCCCGGGTTCGGCGCGATTCGTGCGTTGCGGCAGCCGCTCCCGATGTGCAAGTCCGAGGTCGAGAGCACCTACGTGTCACGGTCAGAGGCGACGGGCTGCATCAACCCCGAGTTCGGCGAGCTGCCCGTGGGCGAGCCGACCTTCAGGGTCTTCGCACAGCTGAAAAGCGAGTAGCGGCGGCGGCGACAACGCGGGTGCCCGCGGCCCGGTCGCCGAGCCTTCGTCCGTCGGCGTCGGCCCTCGCGATCAGAAACCCGACGACATACGGCACGAAGAACGGGATGCCGTCGACGAGTCGCAGGACGTTGCGCGTCGCGGACTCCCGCCAGGTGGGTTTGCCGCCGTCGGCTCCGACGACGCGAAGCCGGAACATGCGCTTGCCCACCGTTGTCCCGGCGACGTGCTCGAGCACCACCCAGTAGCCCCACGACAGCACCGTCCAGACAAGGGCGGGCGTCCCGCTGAGGTTGAAGCTGATCGAGCCGCCCGATCGCTGCGCTCGGCCGGTCGCAACGCTCACCAGGTAGCCGAGGACGAAGAACGTGACGAGGCCGTCGATCAGGACGGCGACGGCGCGCGCTCCGAGGCCGGCGGGCTCCAGGCCACGTCGCTGTGGATCCACGCTCAAGCCTTCTTCGACCGTCTGGCCGCCTTGGGCGGATCGACCGTCCACCGGCCGTGGAGGTCGCGAACCTTCCGCATCTGATCCTCGTCGGGGCCGTCGCCGGACCCGGGTACCTCGAGATACGCGTCGAGGTCGCTGAACGCAGGGTGGGAGAGAAACGCACCGAGCCCCTCGCCGATCTCGCCTTCGAGGATGTTCGCGTGCCGGTCGCGGTTTGATCCGAGCGGCGTCTGGCTGTCGTTGATGTGCAGCGCTCGCAGCCGATCGATCCCCATCGTTGCGTCGATCTGCCCGACGAGCGCGTCGACTGCGACCGGGTCGGTAACGTCGTATCCGGTCGCGTAGAGGTGGCAGGAGTCGAGACAGATGCCAAGCCGCGGATGCCCGTCGAGCGCGTCGAACAGGGCGGCAAGCTCCTCGATCGAGCGTCCGATCGTGCCGCCGGCACCCGCCGAGTTCTCCATCAGGAGCCACGTCGGGCCGTCGCAGCGATCGAGGATGCGTCGCATTGCCTCGGCGACCTGTGGGATCGCCCCGTCGAGGCCCCCGCCTAGATGCGAGCCGACGTGGAAGATGACGCCGTCCGACTCGATCGCGACGGCGGCATCCATCGACGCGAGCATTGCGGTGACCGACTTCTCATAGATCGCGGGGTCGGGCGCCGCGAGGTTGCAGAGGAAGAGGGCGTGGCAGACCACACCCGTGATGCCCTCCTCGGCGCGCCGGGCCTTGAAACGCTCGATCGCCTCCTGCTTGTGCGCCGTCGGGCGCCACATCCGCGGGCTCTGCGTGAAGACCTGCAAGCAGTCACCGCCGATCGCCGCGATGCGGTCAATCGCAGTGTCGATCCCGCCTGACGCGGAGACGTGGGCCCCGAAGCGCATCCGTCCCTACGATACGGGTCGATGTCCGTCCGCGTCCGCATGGCACCGAGCCCCACCGGCTTCCTCCACATCGGCGGGGTCCGCACGTTCCTGTTCAACTGGCTCTACGCGCGCCAGCAGGGCGGCGAGTGTCGGCTGCGGATCGAGAACACCGACACGAGCCGCGAGGTCGTCGAGGCGGTCGACCAGATCCAGGAGTCGTTGCGCTGGCTCGGGATCGACTGGGACGGCCCGATCACCTTCCAGCTCGACACCGCGGATGTTGCCCGCGATCTCGCCCAGAAGCTCCTGGCCGAGGGCAAGGCCTACGAGGACGACGGCGCGATCCGCTTTCGCCAGCCGGCCGACGGCGTCGTCTCGTGGGAGGACGCCGTGCGCGGCCACATCGAGTTCCGCAACGAGCTGCTGCCCGACCTCGTGATCGTGCGCTCAGACGGACGCCCGACCTACAACTTCGTCAGCCCGGTTGACGACATCACGGACGGGATCACGCATGTCATTCGCGGCGAGGATCACGTCTCGAACACGCCGACGCAGATCAACATCCTGCGCGCGCTCGGGGCCGAGCTGCCGGTCTACGCCCACGTCCCGAACATCAACGGCAACGACGGAAAGAAGCTCTCCAAGCGGCACGGTGCTGTCGCGATCGACGTGTTCCGCGCCGACGGCTACTACGCGCCGGCGCTGATGAACTTCCTCGCGCTCCTCGGGTGGAGCTACGACGACAAGACGACGATCATGTCTGAGGCCGAGCTGCTCGAGCGGTTCTCGCTGGAACGCGTTGGTCCATCGCCGTCGACGTTCGACTACGCGAAGCTCGACTGGATGAACGGCATGTACCTGCGGGCGCTCTCGCACGCTGACTACACGGCCTTCCTGCTTACCTGGCTGGGCGAGCAGGGCATCGACTGGCCCGCCGATCGCGTCGCTGCAACCGTCCCGATCGTTCAGGAGAAGATCGAGAAGGCAAGCGCCTATCCGGACTTCGTTCGCTTTCTCTTCGAGGACGTCTCGCCCGGAGACGCCGATCCGGCGACCTGTGCTGCCGCTGCCGATGCGCTCGGCGCACTCGACTCGTGGGATGCAGCATCGATCGAAGCTGCGCTTCGTGCCCTCGCAGAGATCCTCGGCCAGAAGCCGGGCCCGACGTTCGGTCCCATCCGGCTGGCAGTGACAGGGTCGAAGATCTCACCGGGGCTGTTCGAGAGCCTCGAGCTGCTCGGCCGCACGACGTCGCTCGCGCGGCTCGCCGCTGCCGCGGGCTGACGTTTCGACGTCGACCTAGTAGGATCGACGGCATGGCTGGGGGGTCATCAATCTTGCTCGTCGAGGACGATCCGTCCCTGCGGATGCTCTGCCGAGTGAGCCTCGAGCTCGAACACTTCGAGGTGCGAGACGCAGCGACGCTGGCCGACGCCCGCGCAGCCATCGAGGATGACCGGCCCGCGCTCGTGTTCCTCGATCTGCACCTCGGCGCCGACGAGAGCGACGGCCTGCTCGACAGCCTTCACGACGGTGGCATTCCCGTCGTGGTCGTGAGCGGCGAGCCGGACAACGGGCAGTTTGCCGGGCGTGCCGACGACGTGATCGAGAAGCCGTTCCTCCCGGACGACCTGATTGCAGCGGCACGCCGGTTCGTCCGCGCTAACGTGTCTCACCCGTGAGCGCCGACGTCCGTAGCCCCGAGGAGTTCGAGAGCCAGCTTGCGAGCTACCTCTTCGAACGCTCCGAGGAGCACCGCGCTGTCAGGGTGGGGGAGAAGGAGACCTCCGAGCAGGCCGAGATCGTGCACCGCTACGCGGATCTCTTCAGCCGCGGACAGCTCGATGCACTCCGCGAGGCCGAACATGGCGCGTCGGACGAGGACCGGGAGAAGCTCGCACGCCTGCGGATGACCTGCGAAGGCGGGCTCGTCTCGGCGGAGCTCGTCGAGCGCGACGACGAGCTCGAGAACAAGCTTCTTGCCGCGCGCGTGACGTTCAAGGGCGAGGAGATGCCGCTGCGCACCGCCCAGGCGAAGCTCGCGGTGCTGCCCGACTACGCAGACCGTGACGAGCTCGGGGCGATCCAGGCCGAGGCCAGCGCGGCCTTCAACCCCGATCGGCTCTCGCTGATGACGGCAGGCGAGGAGCTTGCTGCGGAGCTCTCCGGCATCGCCGATGCAGTCGAGCGCAACGAGGACGAGAAGGGAATCTCACTCCGGACGCTCTCCGCTGCACTCGCCGACGCAAGCCGCGCGTCCACCGCGTCGTACGGCGTGCTTCGTGATCGCTGGTTCGAGAAGCTGCTCGGAGCCGGGCACCCTGCAGTTCCGACGAGCTCGCACACCTCGTACATGCGGCGGCTCTCGCCGCTCGAGGCGACGTACACGAAGGACAAGGCGACCGAGGTCTGCCTCGCGACGCTCACCGAGCTCGGCTTCGACCTGGCAGCTGCGACGAACATCAAGCTCGACCTCGACGACCGGCCGCAGAAGGCGCCGCGCGCCTGCGTGATCGCAAGCGACCCGCCAAACGTCGTCCACCTGATCACACGCGCGCAGGGCGGGCTCCACGACTACCAGGCCTTCCTCCACGAGGCCGGACACGCGCTCCACTACGGCGGCGTCGATCCGAACCTCCCGCTGACATTTCGTCGGATCTCGCGCGACCACGCGCTCACCGAGATCTACTCCTACATCGTCGAGGCAATCTCGCGCGAACCGGGTTGGCACGCTCGCCACTTCGGTCTCTCGGATACCCAGGCGCAGGAAAACGCGCAGGCCACGGTCTTCCTTGAAGCGCTGCTTTTCCGGCGCTACGAAGCCAAGCTGCGCTTCGAGCTCGACTTCTGGACACGCTTCGCAGACGACGGCGGCACGCCCGGCGGCTACGAGGACTATCTCACCTCAGCGACCGGGATCAGGTACCGGGCCGACGGCTATCTCTCGGACATGGACTCCGGGTTCTACTCGGCCGACTACCTGCGTGCCTGGATCCGGTCTGCCCAGCTGCGCCACCATCTGATCGACACGGTGGGCCCCGAGTGGTGGCGCAATCCGGCAACGGGCGAGCTCCTCCGTGGGCTGTTCTTCGAGGGCACAAAGCCCTCGAGCGAGGAGATCGCGGCGCGCATCGGCTACGACCCGCTAGACACCGGCCCGCTCGTGGCCGAGATCGCGGGCTAGTCCTCGGCTACACTGTCCCGGCAACACCGTGGCTTTGCCACGACGTGGCCCATTCGTCTAGGGGCCTAGGACACCGCCCTCTCACGGCGGCGGCACGGGTTCGAATCCCGTATGGGCTATACACCGAAGACCCCGCAACTGCGGGGTCTTCGGTCTTAAGGCGACAGATCGGCGCCGGTCAGCCCGTTGGTGACGACCACAAGCACGTTTGAGTCAGCGGCGAGCCCGATCAGGCGCCGTTCGCTAACGCTTCGAGTGCTCGTCGCGATCGCCGTCAGGCCGGCAAGTACGGCAGCGCCCAATTCGCCGACCGCCAGTCCGTGCGCGAGGAGATCGAGTTGAGCGGCTCGAGCTTCGACATCGCTGACGGTCGTTGTCGCCCGGACGCCGTACATCAGGTCGGGCCAAGCGGCCGGACTCGTCTTTGACCACGACGCTGCGAACGCCGAGGCGCGCCGCGATCTCCACGAGGCGTACGACGGGTGTGGCGCGGTAGCCGGGGAGGTCGGAGTGAAAGATTGTCGCATTGCTACTCGGGGGAGCGACGCGCGCTGGGGACCAGTGCGGGTGGCGCGTGGCTCGCACGGCCGGGTCAGACCGGTCCGGTTGCGAGTCGAGCCCAGAGGTTCTCGAACATCGCCTTGACACGCGGAGCGTTGACAGACCCCCCGAAGTTGAGCGTGCCCGCCGCGAATACCCGGGCGCCCTGCGGCGTCTCGTAGTAGGTCATCGCCGCGGAGAGCCCGTGTCCGAAGAGGTTCGGTATTCGCGCGATCACCTTCGTGCCCGCAGGCGTCGCAGCGGTAACAGCGTCGGCCTCGATCCCGTAGTGGCAGAGGCGGCTGCCGTTCTGAAGCGGCGTCCCGTGAAAGAGCCACGGAACGGCCTTCGCATTGGTGATCGTGTAGCAACCGAGCCGGTTTCGATGGGCGCGGTACTGCACGCCGATCAGCGCGGCCTCCGGATGGCCGAGCGCCCGAAACGTGCCGACGCGCGTGAGGGTATTGCCACGCCGAGTGACGTGCCAGTAGAAGTTGTCCGCCGACAGGAACATCAGATTGCCGCCGCGGTTGCGATACCCCCGAATCACCTTCTCGACGTGCTGCGTGACGTACTCCTCGTGCCCCGGGAACACGATGAGGTCGTAGTGCCGGGCCAGCGTCCGAGCGTTCGTCACGCGTCCGAGGTCGTCGTCGGAGAGAAAGTCCGGCTCGATCCTGCGGATCCCGAGCCACCGGATGAAGCCCAGGTCGTAGGCGCTGAAGTGGGGTGGAACGCCCTCATCGAGGAAGGCGCGCGCGAGCGAGATGCGGTGGTTGCCACTCCCGGCGTACCAGCTGTCTCCGTACCCGTCGCCGTTCGCATCGGCGAAGTCGTAGGCCAGCCACGTGTTGGTCGGCATCACGACCGCGATCCGGGCGGTGCCTGGCACGCGCGGCGCAACGACGAACGGTGCGTACCCGACTCGCCCATCATCGGTTGACACGCGCGCGACGTACATGCCGCTGGGCCACGCGTCGACGTGCAGGTGAATGACCGACGGTCGGCTTCGGTGGTGGCGCCAGTCGACCGTGACGGGTTCTCCGACGGCAGCACCGCTCATCTCGGTTGCGCTGCGCGTGCGACGCGCGTCCCAGCCAACGTGCATCACCTGCACGGTCAGAGACCGTGCGTCGGTGGCCACGACCAGTCGTGCGACCGATCCGGGGCGGTAGCTACGGGCCTCGGTGTAGGCGCTTACGTGTTGAACCTGAACGACGGGGCCAGGCAGGCCGAGGGCACCCCATGCGGTGGCCGCGCCGTAGGTCACGCGGATGCCGTGACCCGACGCGACGACCCTGACGATGTAGCTACGGGCTGCCGTCGTCGTGCGTGGCCGCCACTCGAGGACGTGTGGGCCGGCGGAGAGATGGCGATGGATGACAGCGACCCGCCGTACGAGCAGCGTGCGCGTCGTCCAGATCCCGATCGTGATGTCGGCGGACTGGCTCAGAACGAGATGGATCCTTGCGCTGTCCCGGAAGCCGTCGCCGTTCGGCGACACCGTCGTCACGAGGCGTCCGTCTCTCGCGTACTGGGTGTCACCGTTCGACACTGAAATCCAGGTGACGAGGGCCGCTGGCGGACCAGCCGGGGCGACCGGCACCGGGAGCGCCACGACCGCGAGAAGGAAGGCGAGCGCGACTTTCCGCATCTCGACCAGACGCTACGTGGCGAGCCCCGCGCTTCGCGCGGACAACGTGTCGCCTCCGATCTCTCGCGACGGCCGGAGAGAGCTAGCGGCAGATGCTCTGCGACTTCGCAGTGAGCGCGAAGCCGTAGATGACGCCAGAGACGCTGTAGAACGACTGCGCGGAGCCACCGGGGAGACGCTGTGTAAGTGCGACGTACCCGAGGCACTGCGTGTCCGTCACCGACGGATAGAGGGTGTAGATGTTGGTGAGCGGGTCACCTGTCATGAGACCGCGCGTCCCCCAACCAGAAGGCTGGCCGAGAGTGAACACGGCGACGACGCGTTTCCCGGCAAACTGGACTGCGGCTCCGAGCGGGTCACCCACCGGGTACTCGTAGAGCCAGGTGGTCGTCTTGCAGAACGTGCAGACGTCGTACCGGTGACCCCACGTGGCAAGGATGTGGGCCTGCGTGTCGCCAAGCGACACCCCAGCAATGCTCGAACCGGGGACGAGCTTGCCGCGCGTCGGGAAGACGCCGGCGCTCGCAGTTGCCGTACCGGCGAGGAGTCCGCCGACGATCAGGATGGTGAGGATTCGCCGCATGCAGATCACGGTACTCCCGAGGAGAGGCCTCGAGTGTTAGCCGGAGGTTTGGATCTAAGCGGCGCGGAGAACACCGAGGGGAGGGCCGAAGCCCTCCCCTCGAGACGAACACCTGGATCGAGTCGCTTACGCGGCTGCGACCAGCGAGTTGTCCGGGACGATGACCTTCAGGGTCGAGGACTTGCCGCCCTTGACCTTGTAGATCGTCACCGGGTTCGCCGTGACGTCACCGTTCGCGTTGAACTTGATCGTTCCGAGAACGGTCGGGATGCTCACCTTGAACAGCTGTGCGGCCACACCGGCCCGCGTGCCGTCCGAAGCGGAGATCGCGCCGACGAGGACTTCCGCCGCCGCTGCCGCGTACACCGAGTACGGATCCGGCGCTGCACCGGCGGACTTGCCGAAGCCGACGACGAACGCCTTACCGGCAGCCGGGAGCTTCTCGTTCGGGAGACCGGCGACGGAAACCGTCATACCCTCGGCCTTGCCCGACGACTGCTCGACGACTGCGGAGACCGGCGTGAACCCGTCCGGCGCGAGGATCTTCACGCCGGGGGCACCCGCAACGATGTCCTTGATCAGCTTGCCGCCGTTCTCGCAGATCAGGCCGCCGAGGAAGACTCCCTGCGCCCCGGACTGCTTGATCTTGACCGCGAGAGCCGCATAGGACGTGGCCTTACCGTCCCAGGCGGTGAACCCGGCGATCTTGATGCCGAGCTTCGTGGCAGCGTTCTTCGTGTTGGTGGCAACGCCGAGGCCGTAGGCCTCCTTGTCGTTCAACACGTACAGGTTGGTGATTCCGAGCTGCTTCGCGAGCGTCGCATCAGCGGCACCCTGGAAGTCATCTGCGGCAACGACGCGCGCGTAGTTGCGCGTGCCGGTCGGGTAGTACTTGCCCGGCTCACCGGCCGCCGTGCCCGGACCGCTGTGGGTCAGACCGACGTACGTGTTCGCAGGGCTGATCATCGCCACCGGGCCGTTCGTGGCCCGGTTGAGGATCGGGATCTCGATCTCGGCACAACCGGAGTTGAACGTGCCGATCACGCCGACGACACTCGCATCCGCAGCCGCGGCAGTCGCGTTCGTCGAGCACTTGCCCGAGTCCCACTTGCCGGCCTGAGCCGTCGCGTCGTCACAGCTCTGGTACGCCAGCGTGTAGTTACCGGCCTTCCATCCATCCTTGTTCAGAACGTAGGCAATCGCCTTCGTCATCTGGATCGTCTGCGACCGACCTGAGCCCTGAAGCGGCAGATCGGAGGCGATGAGCAGATTCCCATCCGGGTTCTGGATCGCCGAGCACGATGATGCGGGAAGCGGTGTTGCTCCAGTCGAATGCGCGAACGCACCGCCGACCGTTGCCGCCAGGATGACGCCCATGAACGTCATTCCAAGTGCGGAGCCCACCAAGATGCGCTTCTTCACTCGCCCTCCTGTGTTTGGTCCATTGTGGAACTACGATGCAGGCTTAGGAGCATAAACACGACGAGGCCGCGGCGATAGTCCCCGGGCCGTGGCTAGACGTGAGAGAATGGAGGCGGTCATGAGCGACGAGCCACTCGTCCTGTGTGCAGACGATGACGAGGACATCCTCGGCCTGGTCGAGCTGCAGCTCGAATCCGCAGGGTTCCGGGTCGTGACGGCGACAGACGGTCAGGCCGCGGTGGACGTCGCTCGGAAGCAGCTGCCGACGATCGCGATCCTGGACGTGATGATGCCGCGCAAGACTGGCACCGAGGTAGTCGCTGATCTCCGGGCCGACGTCGTCACGCGAGATATCAAGGTGATCCTCCTCTCGGCGCGCGTCCAGGAGGCTGATGTCGAGAAGGGCCTCGAGTCGGGCGCCGACGCGTACCTTTCCAAACCGTTTCGGGCGACCGAGCTCATCGAGCTCGTGCAACGGCTCACAGCGAGCTGATCGCGGTCAGGTCTTGCGGTACCGGTAGCCGAAGCCGCGAACGGTCTCGACGGGCGCCGAGTCGGGCGCATCCGGAACGAGCTTCTTGCGCAGGTAGCCGACGTAAAGCTTCACCTGGTCGCCGGAGACCCCGTACGGATCCCCCCAGACGATCTCTAGCAGCTGGTCGCGTGAGAGAACCTGATTCGGATGCTGCACGAACGCGGAGAGCAGCTTGAACTCGAGCGGCGTCAGCTGGACGTCCCGATCGTCGATCTTCACCTGACGCTGCGCGTAGTCGATCTGCAGGAAACCGTCTGCGTATGCCTCGGTGACGGACGACTTCCCGCCTGTGCGCCGTAGCAGCGCCTGCACGCGCGCGAGGAGTTCCTGGCGACCGAATGGCTTCCCGACGTAGTCGTCGGCGCCAGCCGAGAGTCCGCGAACGCGCTCGAGCTCCTGAGACCTCGCCGTGAGCATCAGTACAGGCACGTCGGAGAGATCCCGAATGCGCTCGAGGGTCTGGTAGCCGTCCATGTCGGGCATCGTGACATCGAGAATCACGAGCGCGGGAGGAGTCTCGAAGAGCACGCGGAGTGCACTCCGACCGTCCAGTGCCGTGTCGACCTGGTACCCGGCGCGACCCAGCAACTCGGTGAGGAGCTCCCGAATATCCTCGTCGTCGTCAACGACCAAGATCCTGAGGCGATCGTTCATACGTCTTTCATCCTCGCTGAAAGCCGTGATCCCTGCGCGGCTTCCAGAAGATATCTCGAATGTCGAGGATTCTGATCGTTGAGCCGCACGCCGATATCCGCTCGTTGCTCGGTCTTGTGGTCGACCGGATCGGGCACGAGGCGGTCATCCCAGGCTCGACGCATCCCGACGTCGAGGCGATCGACGCTGCAGTCATCGAACCTGGCGACGGCTCAGCGTTCGCGATAGCCGAGGCGCTCGGTCGACAGGGGCGCCCCGTGGTCTTCGTGAGCATCTTCCCGCCCGATGACCGGGTGCTCGCCCTCGCTCCCGTCGCGTATCTCGTCAAGCCGTTCGCGCTCTGCGACCTCGAGCGTGCGCTCGAATCGGCGCTCGCGCGGGTACGTGGCGTCTAGAACCGCCGAGCTCAGGTATCCCTTCTCGACCACGGCGGCCGAGGCGAGCGGTATCGTCGGAGCATGCGCTTCCGCAAGCCAGACCGCCCCGAACGCGACAGCCAGCTGCGTGTTCCATCACTTCGCGAGGAGCCGGCGGACGAGCACGACTGGTCAAGCGAGTCCAACGACTGGGGAACACCCGCTTCGCCTGTCCTGCCGGTCATGAAGCCGCGCGCCGTCGACGCGCCGCCGCCTGCACGGGTCGAGACGTTTGACACTGCCCCCGCCCGCGATCAGCGCGCAGGCCTTCCGCTTCCGGTTCTCGCCGTGCTCGTAGTCGCACTCATCGGGGGTGGCGTCTTGCTCGGGCGCGGCAACGGCTCGTCCAAGCACACGGCTATGCCGAGTGCCCACGCGGCGACCACGACGGGGCCCGCGACGACCACTGCGAGCAGGACTCCGTCAGCGCCCGTGAAGGCGAAGCCGACGCCGAGCCCCGCAGTCGCAGCGTGGGGCCCGCTCGCTGTTCAGGAATTTGGGACGTTTCCGAAGGGCGTCACTGACCCGGCCGTCGCGATCGCCGCAGGCCAGGTTGTGGTCGTCGGGGGCGCGGGGAGCGCCGACGTTCTCGCAGGCGCGCCCGGTTCAGCCCTCGGCAAGGTCGCATCGCTGCCCGCAGCACGCGGGGGCGCTGCTGTCTTCGCCTCCGGCACGACGCTCTACGTGATCGGCGGTGAGGCAAAGGGCAAACCGACCGACGCAATCGTCCGCGTCGGCCTCGATACAGGACACGCCGCCGCTGGCGGAACGTTCATCGAGCCCCTTGTCGATGCCGGTGTGTTTGCAGCCCCGCACGCGTTGCTGCTCGCGGGAGGGTGGACGGGCCAGAAGTTCGGCACCGCCGTGATCCGGTTTGCACCTGGTGGAACACCGACGATCATCGCTCGGCTGCCGGTCGGGGTCCGTGCCCCGACGGTGACCCAGCTCGGCGGCAAGCTCTACGTTGCGGGCGGCACGGCTGCCGGCGGGGCGAGCAGCTCGGTCTATGCCGTCGACCTCGCCTCGGGAGCCGTCGCGCTCGTCGGCACGCTTCCGCAAGCGGTGGCCCATGCGATTGCGGTCGTCTCAGCCGGGAAGCTCTACCTCCTCGGCGGGACTGGCGCAGCGGGGCAGGACCTCACGAGCGTCATCCGGTTTGACCCTGCAACAGGTGGATCGGCGATCGTCGGCACGCTGCCGACCACGCTTGCCGGGGCAACCTCGGTTCCGTACGGCGACACGGCGCTCGTCGTGACCCGTACCGGCACCGTCTACCGCGTCGGCTGAGCGCACCGCTGGAGGGATGCCGCGAGGCTGAGGTTCACGGCTCGGGGCTCGGGGCGAAAGCTGCGGGACAAGGACTCGAACCTTGACTACCGGATTCAGAGTCCGGCGTCCTACCATTAGACGATCCCGCAATCGACGGGGTGAAGTGTAGCGAGCCGGGGTCAGATCTCGAGTCGGTAGAGCGGTACGAGGCTCTTCTCCGACTCCGTATCAATGTGGGCGACAACCTCGACGTAGGGCTCGAGTCCTGACCCTCGAAGCTTGGCTTTCAAGAGGCTGTCGACCTGGTAGATGCCGGCCGAGTTGTTCATCGTGATCTGGATCAGGATCGGCTTCGTCTCGCCATCGCCGATCGCAACATCCTCGATCGCGGCCGCCGAGAGCGAGTGGATCCCGATATGCCCACGCTCGAACGGAATCCGCGAGCGCCCCTGCTCCATGTCGAGCGCGTCTGCGACTCGCAGGATGCCGGCCTCGAGCGTCAACGGCTCACCATCGGAGCGGTGGCTGATGATCCCCTGGAGCACCTCGGACACGACGACGGTGAGGTTGGGCTCCGGGTAGATGCCGTCGAGCAACTGACGGAGCTTCGGCTCGGCGAGAAACAGGCTGAAGTCCTCGTGACCGTGGCGATGCACCGACATGCCGATGCAGTGGGTGAGGGCCGTGAGCGCGACGACCACCTCCGCGTCCTGGGGCGTCATCCCGTAGTCGGTCACCATCGCGGGCTGGACGCCATGCTTTGTCAGCTGTCGCAGGAGCTTGAGCGCGATGTTCGTGACGATCTGGATGTGAACCCACGAGTGGTCGTTGATCTTCATTCGCAGAACGGCGTTCACGTTCGCGACGTGCCACCAGCCCTTGAGTTGCGTGTCGGCGTTGACCCGCTCGATCACCTTGGCGAGGTTGCGGTTGCCGCGGTCAGGCACCCGGATCCGCATCTGGGCGACGGCCTCGGCAGGGGAGAGGCGGATCTCGCGTTCAGCCTCGTCCGAGATCGGCCCGCCGACGCGTTCCTTGGGAGGCTCGTCGGTCACCCGCTGAGCATAGACCGAGGTGCGATTTGGTGTTTTGCCGCGAATGCGTCATAACTCATTGATGCAGGAGCATCCCGTCAAGCTCGTCGTAACCGATGCGCTCACCCGGCAGAGGCTCACTGTCCTCTCCCGTTTGATCCTCGCGATCCCGCTCGTCATCGTGCTGCTCGTGCGCGCCGTCGGGGTGATGCTCACGCTTCCGGTTGCATGGCTGGTCGCGCTCGCGTCTGGCTCCATACCCGCCGTGCTCCACGAGTTCTACGGCCGCACCATCCGCTACTCAACGCAGGTCAACGCCTACCTCGGCCTTGTCGGAGGCCGGTACCCCGGCTTCTCCCCCGATGCGTACGAGATCGACGTCGTGCTACCGGAACGCGAGCGCCTTTCGCGGCTGCGGGTGCTCTTTCGCCTGCCTCTCGCGCTCCCTGCTCTCGCGCTGTACTGCGCGGTCGGCGGCGGCCTCGCTCTCGGGTCGACGGGAGCCGACTCACGGGCGACGGCCGCCTCGACGGGGCTCTTCAGTGTGGTGATGGTCTGTGGCTGGTTCGCGTCGCTAGCCCTCGGGCGTCTGCCACGGGGGCTTCGAGACGCTGGCGCGTTCAGCCTCGGGTACAGCGCGATGGTCGGGGCCTACTGCCTTCTCCTGACGGACCGGTACCCGTGCGCTGACCCGACGAGCTTGCTCGAGAGAGTTGAGCGCCCGCCGCTTCACCCGGTTCACATCGTCGGTGACGCCGACGCGTACCGCCGTTCGCGGTTGACGGTGCTCCTCCGCGTATTGCTCGCCTTCCCGCACTTCATCTGGCTGCTCCTCTGGACAGTCGTTGCCTTCCCTACCGTGCTGCTCCAGTGGTTCGTGCTCCTGGTCTCGGGGAGCCCGGCCGCACCTCTGCACCGATTCATCGCGAGGTATGTCCGGTACGGCTTCCACGTCCAGGCTTTTGTGTACCTCGCAGCAAACCCGTTTCCCGGTTTCGCAGGTGAGCCCGGGTACCCGCTCGATCTCGTGCTCCCGGCCCCGGGTAGACAGCACCGTCTCACCACGATCTTTCGAGGCGTTCTTGCCATCCCGGCCTTCACGATCTCGGCGGGGCTCGGAACGGTTCTCGGGGTTGCCGCGATGCTCAGCTGGTTTGCCGCGCTCGGCACCGGAAGGTCACCGGCGGGACTTCGCAACGTCTCGGCCTATGCGCTGCGCTACCAGAGGCAGGTGAGCGCGTACGTCCTCCTTCTAACCGACGTGTACCCGAATGCCAGTCCGCTTGAAGGCGCCGTGGCCGGATGAGCTGGGCGTGACGGACGAGAACGACCTTCCGGCGTACGCGGCTCCTTGAGTCGTGTCGGGCTGCGGCGTGTTGGACTGAGCGTACTCGGGGCCCTCTGGGCCGCCGCGGCGCTTCGGCGCAGCGGCTCGTTTGCCCGCTTCGACCTGGCACGCTTCTTCGCCGGCGCATCGTCGTCTTCGACACGATCATCACGGCTCCGTTCACCGAGCGAGAGGGCAGGGTCGTGGTCGCGCACGAGGTCGGGCACCTCGCGCTCCCGCGCGTTCGTGCCGACGACCCTCAGCGAGCCGAGCCCCTCATTGCTCGACTACCTGCTCCTCGAGAACCATCCGACGGTGATGCGGCGGATTGCGATGGCGCAGGCGTGGCGCGACTACGCGGCGTCAGACGCCCAGTTGCCGTAGAGCGAGGCGTAGCGTCCGCCAGAGGCGAGCAGCTCGTCGTGTGTCCCTTGCTCGACCACGAGGCCGTGCTCGAGCACAACGATCCGGTCGGCGTCGCGGATCGTCGAGAGCCGATGAGCGATGACGAAGGCGGTTCGGCCGTGGAGCAGCCGGCGAAGGGCAAGCTCGATCTTCCGCTCCGTGCCGATATCGACGGAGCTTGTCGCCTCGTCGAGGATCAGAATCCTGGGGTCGGCAAGGAGCGCCCGGGCGAACGCGATGAGCTGCCGCTGACCGAGCGAGAGCCGGAACCCGCGCTCGCCGAGCTGCGTGTCGTACCCGTCCTCGAGCCCCTCGATGAACTCGTCCGCTCCGACGGCGGCAGCGGCCGAGGCGATCGCCTCGCGGCTCGCGTCCGGTCGGCCAAACGAGATGTTCTCGGCGACGGTTCCTGCAAAGAGGAATCCCTCCTGCGGGACGATCCCGAGCTGGCGTCGCAGCGACTCCTGGTGGACGTCGCGGAGGTCGGTGCCGTCGATCGTGACGCTGCCCTGCGTCGGATCGTAGAAGCGCGCGATCAGCTTCGCGATCGTCGACTTGCCGGCTCCGGTGTGACCCACGAGTGCCACCGTCGTCCCGGGCGGAACATCGAGGTCGATGCCGTGAATGACCTCCGGGCCGGTCTCGTACTTGAAGTGGACGTCGTTGAAGCAGACGCGACCACTGATCTCGGCGAGCTCGATCTCACCGTCGCTCACGTCCGGCTCGACGACGAGCACCTCCATGATCTTGTCGAGCGCCGCAACGGCCGAGAGGAACGTGCTGTAGAGCTGCGACAGGTTCTGCACCGGATCGAAGAAGTTCGTCAGGTAGCCAAGGAAGGCGGCCAGGATTCCGATCGTCGTGTTGCCGTCGAAGACGAGGTACCCGCCGTAGCCGAGCACGACGGCCGTCGCAAGCGACGAGAGCAGATCGACGTAGGGGAAGTAGAGCGCGTTCTGCACGACCGTCTCGCGGTTCTTCACGCGGTAGGCGTCGCCGACCTCACGGAAGTTGGCGCGGGCAGCCTTCTCGCGCGTGAACGCCTGGAGCACCCGCATCCCGGCGATGTCCTCGGCGAGCGTTGCCGTGACGAGCCCAAGCTTCTCGCGCACCCCGCGGTACGAGCGTCCGGACTTCTTCCGGAAGATCGCCGTGCCGATGGCGAGCAGCGGCACGACCACCATCGTGGCCAGCGCGAGGCGCCAGTCGAGGTAGAAGAGGATCACCGCCGAGCCGACGAGCGTCAACGTGTTCTGCAGCAGCGACGTGACCCCGTCGGTGACCAGCTGGTCGAGCGCCTCGACGTCGTTCGTGAGGCGGCTCACGAGGACGCCTGCGCGGTTGCGCTCGTAGAACCCGAGTGGGAGTCGCTGCAGGTGGCGGAAGAGGTGGTTGCGAAGGTCGGCCAGCATGCGCTCGCCAGTCCAGCCCGTGAAGTACGTCTGCGTCGAGGAGGCGGCGAGGCCGAGGACGCCGGAGACGACGAAGGCCACGACGAGCCACCCGAGCGTGGTCGTGTGACCGCGCCGTACCTCGTCGATCGCCCGTCCGAGGAGATACGGCGGTGCGAGAGACGCGGCCGTCGCGACCAGGAGCGAGACGATCGCGAGCGCCGTGCGTCCCCTGTAGGGCCGTGCGAGGCGATACAGCGCGGTCAGGCGTCGCTTGGTCGCCGCCCACGACCAGTCCTCGACCTTGGCGTTGCGTTGCGAGACGAGGTTGCTGCCGGGCTGCCAGACTCTCATGCGGCGTCCTCGGCAACGACGGGATCGAGGCGGCCGTGCTCCCAGATCTCTCGGTAGACGTCGCTGACAGGCAGGAGATCGTCGTGGGTGCCGCGCGCCGTGATGCGACCGTCGTCGAGGACGACGATCTCGTCGGCGAGGGAGATTGTGGAGAGCCGGTGGGCGATGATCAGCGTCGTCCGGCCACGCATCGCCTCGCGTAGCCCTGTTCGGATGCGAGCCTCGGTCGACGCGTCGACCGAGGCGGTTGCGTCGTCGAGGATGAGGATCCGCGGATCCACGACGAGCGCCCGTGCAATCGCGAGGCGCTGTCGCTGCCCACCCGAGAGCGTGATCCCGCGCTCCCCGATCACGGTGGCGTAGCCGTCGGGGAGCCGCTCGATGAACTCGTGGGCCTGGGCGAGCCTGGCCGCAGCCTCTGCCTCCTCGGCGGTCGCGTCACGGCGGCCGAACGTCAGGTTCTCGCTGATCGATGCCGAGAAGAGGAATGAATCCTGGGCGATGACCCCGATGTCCCGCCGGAGCGAGTTGAGCGTGACCTCGCGCACGTCCTGTCCGTCGACCGTTACCCGCCCCTCCTGCACGTCGTAGAAGCGCGGGATGAGGGCGGCGAACGTCGTCTTCCCCGAGCCGGTGTGCCCGATGAGCGCCACCGTCTTGCCCGGCTCGAGCTCAAGGTCGACACCGCGCAGCACCGGGCGCGCAGGGTCGTAGCCGAAGGTGACGTTCTCGAACCGCACCCGGCCCGGACCGGGCTCGAGCTCGCGGGCCGAGGCGGCGTTGCCGATGTCCTCGGTCTCGTCGATCACCTGGAAGATCCGCTCTCCCGAAGCGGTCGCCCGCTGCCCCTCGCCGATCCACATTCCGAGCATGCGGAGCGGGAAGACGAGCATCGCGAGATAGAGGTTGAAACGGACGAAGTCTGCGAGGGAGAGCGTCCCGTGGGCGACCATCCGTCCGCCGACGAAGATGACCGCGGCCTGCCCGAGCAGTGGGAGGAAGGCGAGCAGGGGCACGTAGAAGGCCCGCTGCCGGTTGGCCCGGACGCTCTGGGCAAACAGCGCCTCGGAGCGGCCCTCGAACTTGTCCTGCTCTGCCTGCTCCTGCGCAAACGACTTGACGACATGGACGCCGACGACGTTCTCCTCCGCGACGGTCGCAACGTCGGCCATCTTCTGCTGCACGTCACGCAGGACAGGGTGGGAGACCATCGAGTAGCGGTACGCGACAGCGACGAGCACCGGCGCGAACGCCAGCGCGACGAGCGCGAGCTTCCACGAGATGATGAAGACGAGCGCCGTGACGCCGACGATGGTGAAGATGTGCTGCGCGAAGAAGATGAGGCCGTAGCCGAGGAAGAAGCGCACGGTCTGGAGGTCGACCGTGGCGCGAGACATGAGCTGACCGGTCTGGTGCCGGTCGAAGAACCGAAACGAGAGACGCACGAGCTTTGCGTAGAGCGCGTTTCGGATGTCGAGCTCGACGCCGAGGGCCTGCGAACCGGAGATCAGACGTCGCCCGACCGTCGCCGCGGCCTTCGCGACACCAACGACGAGCACGATGCCGATCAGCCACGGCAGCTGCCCGCGGTTCCCGTCGCGGATCGCCTTGACGACATCGCCTGTCAGCCACGGAAACGCTAGCGACCCCGCCTGTGAGGCGAAGGCGAGCGCGACCGACACGATGACCGACCAACGATACGGCCCGAGGAACCGGATCAGTCTGAAAAACGTCGTGCGGTAGCGCGGGGCGGAGGCCTCGGAGGTCACCGTGCCAGCCTACGCGGCGGGCCCGGGGTGCCGACGCGGCCCAGCTCCGAGGTGGCCCTACAGTGTGAGCGTGCTTCCGCTCGAGTCGGTGCCAAACTTCTCCGAGGGCCGCGATGGCGCCACGATCGCCGCGATCGGCGACGCGCTCTCGCGGGAGACGCGCGTCCTCGACGTTCACAGCGACGTCGACCACAACCGCTCCGTGTTCACGCTCGTCGGCTCGGAGTCCGAGCTGACAGCTGCCCTTGCCGCGGCGGCCGAGGTGGCATGCGACAGGATCGACCTTCGCCGTCAGGACGGAAAGCACCCGAGGATCGGCGCCGTCGACGTTGTTCCGATCGTGCCGATCCGCCCCTCGGACATGGAACGGGCCCAGTCCTGCGCCCGCGTCGTTGGTGCCCGTCTCGGCGCGCTCGGTCTGCCGGTGTTCATGTACGCACCACCAGAGCGCGGGCCCGCCTTCTATCGGAAGGGCGGGCCCTTGGAGGCTGCACGTCGGCTGGCCGACGGAGAGCTCACGCCCGACTTCGGCCCCGGACTTCTTCACCCGAGCGCCGGCGCGGTGCTCGTCGGCGCTCGCCCTCCGCTCATCGCGTTCAACGTCAACCTGCAAGGCGCGCTCGACGTCGCCCGCGAGATTGCGAGCCTCGTGCGTGAGCATGAGGGCGGCGGGTTTCCGCGTGTTCGTGCGCTTGGCCTGGCGCTGCCCAAGGCGGGAGTCGTCCAGGTGTCGATGAACATCGAGGACTGGGCGCAGACGCCGCTCCACATCGTCGTCGCCGAGATCACCGGGCTTGCCGAGGAACGCGGTGCGACGGTCGTGGGTACGGAGCTTGTCGGCTTGATTCCTGCGGGCGCCGTGCTCGCTGCCGGGGGTGCCGCTCTAGAGATCGACGGCTTCGACGCGTCGAGGGTGCTCGAGTTGCGACTCCTCGAGCCCTAGGCGGATCAGGCTCCTCGGAGCGTCGGTGTACGGGCCGCCACCATGACCACAGCCAGCCCGCCGAGAGGGACAGCGACGGCAGCGACCCCGAAGACGGGCCGTGCAGCGGCGATCGCAAAGATCGGCGAGACGAGCAGGGCGTACGAGAGGCTCTCGCCGGCTCCCGAGCCAATCACCCCGGCGACGGCAAGCGGCAGCGATGCCGCCATGGAGTCCGAAGATGAGGCCCGGCACGCTGCCAGCCAGCCGGACGGCGACGACCCCGAGGGGCCCGCCTTCTGTAGCGCGAACCACATGAGCGCGATGTAGCTCAGCGCGTCGCCGATCTCGCTGACCGAGACGGCGAGGTAGAGGTTGCGGAAGTCTCGCCGTCGGAGCAGCCCGAACGCGCGCACCCGACCCGCCGGAGTCTGCCTGTCCGGGCGGAGCGGGGCGGTAGTCTGACGCGACCATGCCGAGCCGTAAGCAGCGCCGAACCCGGGCGAAGTCCTTCCGTCACGAGTACGTCTACGTCGACAGCGACGACGAAGGCAACGTCATCGAGCTCGAGAAGCTCCCCAAAGCGCCCGAGAAGAAGGTCGCGAAGAAGAAGTCGCAGCCGGCCAAGCGCGGAAGCCGTGTTACCCGTGACCCGGAGCCGCCCTCGTGGCGCCGCTCGGTTCGGCGAGCCGTCCCGATGGGCGCGCTGATGATGGTGATCATGGTCTTCATGCTCAAGCACTCACCGATGTACGTCCGGATCGGCTGGGGGGTCATCTACACCGTCGCGTTCATCCCGATGACCTACTGGATCGACGGCCGGGTCTACCGGACGTTCCAGAAGCGCAAGTCAAAGGGTCGTTGACCGTGCTGGTCGTCGACCGTTTCGGTCTCGACCGCCAGTACGGGGCGAACACCTACGTTCTGCGGGCCACCGATGCCAGCGGTGAGGCAGTCGTCGTGGACCCGGGTGGCGATCCGGCTCCGCTTCTCGCAGCACTGGCGTCCGAGCAGATCACCATGGCCGCAATCCTCGTCACCCACTGCGACGTCGATCACATCGGCGGCGTGGCCGACCTCGCCGCGGCGACGGGGGCGCCCGTGTGGGCGCCGGTCGGCGAGGCCTATCGCCTTCGCGAGGGGCGCACGCGTGGCGGCATGTCTGTGGCCCCGCACGACCCCGAGTACGTCGTCGGCGACGGCGACCGCATCGACGTGGGCGGCGTCAGCTTCGAGGTCGTCGGTGTGGCCGGACACTCCGAGGATCACATCGCGTTCGCCCACGAAGGCGAGATCTTCGCCGGAGATCTCCTCTTCGCGGGCTCGGTCGGGCGGGTCGATCTTCCCGGCGGCGACTGGCAGGCACTCCTCGACTCCGTGAGTCGCCTGCTGACCCGATACGGCCCCGACGCGGTCGTCTACCCCGGGCATGGTGGGCCGACCCGGCTGGGGCACGAGCTGGCCTCCAATCCTTTCCTCGGCGAGCTTCGCGCAGCGGCCCAGTGAGCGAGAAGTTTCAGGCGCCACGGGGGACGCACGACGTCCTGCCGGCCCAGCAGCCGCTCTGGTTCGACACCGTCGTCGCGACGATGGCCGAGGTGACGGCGCTCTACGGGTACCGGCGTATCCAGACGCCGGGCTTCGAGGACACCTCGCTGTTCCAACGGACAGCAGGTGCCGGATCGGACATCGTGCAGAAGGAGATGTACACCTTCACCGACCGAAGTGACCGGTCGCTCACCCTGCGCCCCGAAGGTACCGCGCCGATCTGCCGCGCCTACATCGAGCACGGAATGCACCGTGACCCGCAGCCGGTCAAGCTCTACACGATCGCACCGATGTACCGGTACGGCGCCCCTGGCCGTGGCCGCTTTCGCGAGCACTGGCAACTCTCCGTCGAGGCGATCGGGTCATCCGACCCGGCGATCGACGCAGAGATCATCCAGCTCTACTACGAGTTGCTTCGGCGCCTCGGTGTCACCCAGTGGGAACTGATGCTGAACTCGATCGGTGACGCGAATTGCCGACCAGCGTACGTCGAGGTGCTCAAGGCGTGGCTCGCAGAGAACGACCACGTGCTCGACGACGACGCGCGCCTCAAGCTGCAGACGAGCCCGCTTCAGGTCTTCGACGTCAAGAGCCCGGCCGTCCGTGCGGCGCTCGCTGATGCTCCGAAGATCGGCGAGTCGCTCTGCGGCGGCTGCCGCGAGCACTTCGCCGCCGTCCGCAGCTACCTCGATGCCTACGGGGTGCCGTACACGATCGCGCCGACCCTGGTCCGCGGACTCGACTACTACTCGCGGACGACGTTCGAGTTCATCGGGCCCGACGAGAACGCGAACTCGACGATCTGCGGTGGCGGGCGCTACGACGGGCTCGTCGAGCAGATCGGCGGCCCGTCGACCCCTGCGATCGGCTTCGGAGCTGGGATCGAACGGCTGCTGCTCGCGCTCGAAAACGACGGCATCACAGCATCAGTGCCAGGAATCGACGTCTTCTTCGCCCTCGACGGCGCGCCCAGGGAGGCGATCCTGACGGTGATGGCGCAGCTGCGCGCTCGCGGGCTTGCATGTGACACCGACTACGCGGGGCGATCGCTCAAGGGGCAGCTGACCCAGGCAGGGCGTACCGGTGCCCGCACGGTCGTGATCGCAACCGCTGACGGCGCGACCGTGCGTCGAGTCGGCGAGGAGCCTCGGACAGTCTCGCTCGGTGAGCTCACAGCTACCCTCACCCTGTGAGCGAGTGGCGCGATCTGAAGGGGAGCGAGCTCCGTCCGGCCGACGAGGGTCGCACGGTGACGCTCTCCGGCTGGGTTGCGACGCGTCGCGACCACGGCGGTCTCGTGTTCGTCGACCTCCGTGACGACGCGGGCCGGGTGCAGGTTGTGATCAACCCCGAGAACGCTGTCGAGGCAGTCGAGACGGCCCACGGCCTTCGGAACGAGTTCGTTGTGCGTGTCCGGGGCACCGTCGTCGCCCGGTCGCCCGAGACGGTCAACTCTGCGATGGCGACGGGCGAAATCGAGGTTCAGGCCGACCAGCTTGAGATCCTCTCGCGGTCGACGCCGCTTCCGTTCCAGCTCGACGAGGAGGGCGTGGACGAGACGCTGCGTCTGCGCCACCGCTGGCTCGATCTTCGCCGCGAGCGCCTGCAGCGCAACATCCGGCTGCGCGGGAAGATGGTGGGCACGATCCGCCGGGTGATGGAGGCCGCCGAGTTCGTCGACATCCAGACGCCGATCCTCTGGAAGCCGACGCCGGAAGGCGCACGCGACTTTCTCGTCCCGTCCCGCCTGCAGCCGGGCAAGTTCTACGCCCTGCCACAGTCGCCCCAGATCGCAAAGCAGCTGCTCGTCATCGCCGGATTCGAGCGTTATTACCAGATCGCAACCTGTTTTCGAGACGAGGATCTCCGTGCCGACCGCGTCCAGGAGATCACCCAGCTCGACGTCGAGATGGCGTTCCCCGACCAGGAGTTCCTGTTTGGCCTGATGGAGGAGATGGTCTCGACGGTCTGGCGGGAGTGCATCGGCGTCGATCTCGAGACGCCGTTCCCGAGGATGACGTACGCCGAGGCAGATCGGCGCTTTGGCTCCGACAAGCCCGACGTCCGCTTCGGTCTCGAGATCGAGGACGCGACGGCGGGGACACGCGGCTCGGAGTTCAGCGTCTTTGCCCGCGCCGAGACCGTGCGATTCCTTCGTGTGCCGAAGGTCTTCTCGCGAAGCGAGCTCGCCGACCTGGAGGAGTTCGCCAAGGGCTGGGGCGCGAAGGGGCTTGCCTATCTCGTGTTCGACGGCGACGAGGTGCGGTCGCCGATCGCGAAGTTCCTCTCGGCCGACGAGCTCGCTGCCATAGCGGGCGAGCCCGGGACGACACTCCTCTTTGCCGCAGACGGCTGGGACAAGACCTCCCGCGTTCTCGGCGCCCTGCGCGTCCGCCTCGGGGAGCAGCTCGGACTCATCGACCAGTCAGCGTGGAAGTGGTTGTGGATCACCGACTTCCCGATGTTCGAGTGGGACGAGGACGGCGGGCGCTGGGCGGCCAAGCACCATCCGTTCACGCGCCCTGCGCGCGACTGGGTCGAGACGTTCGACGGCAACCCTGGCGAGGCGATCGCACATGCCTATGACCTGATCGGAAACGGGAACGAGCTCGGCGGTGGCTCCTTCCGGATCCACGAGCCGGACGTGCAGGCCCGTGCCTTCGCGCTCCTCAATCTCACACCAGAGGATCAGCGCACCAAGTTCGGTTTCCTCCTTGACGCTCTCGGCATGGGTGCACCGCCACACGGTGGGATCGCCTTCGGGATCGACCGGATGGTGATGCTGCTGGCCGGCGAGTCGAACCTGCGCGACACGATCGCGTTTCCGAAGAACCAGGCGGGTGCCGACCCGATGTCGGGCGCACCGACCGAGGTCGAGGCGCTGCAGCTTGCCGAGCTCGGCGTTCGGGTCATAGTCGACAAACCGGCATAGCAGTCGGCTCGGTCGCGTCCGGCCGCTCCTCCGTGCATACTGTTGGAGAGATATTCGGGCGTCTCGCGCGATCCCGGATGGACACATCATGTCGAGCCACGAATCAGAGACCGCGCCGTCATTTTCGACGCTGACCTCGCTCCCGAGCCTGGAGGAGATCCCGCAGGTTCCCGGCGGGGGCTACGACCTTGCGAAGGTGCGGACCGCGTTCGACGCGTTTCGCAGGCACACGCTTCAGCTCCAGGCGCAGCTTCGTGTGCTTCAGGCCGCGGGGCGGAGCGCCGACGTTGAGCCGAGCGGCCATGCCGTTCGCATGGACGCGCTCCATCTGATCCGGGCTGCAGCAGAGTTCGCTGACGCGCTCGAGCGCGATGCCCAGAACGCCTCGGCGGCGCAGTTCAGCCGCACGCAGGCCGAGGTTCGTACCCGTCAGCGCGATCTCCAGAGCCGCGAGGCAGAGCTCGAGCGCTACATCGAAGAGACTGAGGCCCAGCGAAACGAGCTCATGAACACCGCGCGGAACGAGTCGCGTGAGCTGCTCACGAACGCTCATCGCGACGCCACGACGGAGCTCCGCGAGGCCGAGGCGCGCGGGGCGCGCCTGATCGAGCAGTCTCGCCACCAGGCAACCGAGATGACGAACGCCGCCCGGGCCGAGGTCGAGCAGACACTCGAGTGGGCCAGGTCGCAGGGCAACGCCATCATCGCCCGGGCCCAGCAGGGCGCAGAGCAGCTTCTCGCCGCAGCAGGACTCGGCCCGAAGACCCTCACGAAGGTATCCGGAGCGATTCTCGACGCGGCCCAGGCGGCTGCCGAGGCTGCCCGGTCGGGCTCGACCCACAGCGAGTCTGTCGGTCACGACCCGGTCACCGACGACACTCACTGACGGCGTCCATGCCCTCCATCGTCTCCGCGCGTGCGTGAGGACTAGGGTGTGACCATGTTGCGCAGTCCGATCCTCCGTGGCGTTGTCTGGAGCGTGCTGCTCGTCGTGGTCGCCGTGGTCACGGGCGTACTCGGGTACCGGTGGCCGGTGATCGCGGGTGCCGAGTTCGTCGCCTGGGTGGCCGTCGTCGGTCTGGATCGCATCGTGAGCCGCTCGGGTAGCAGCGCCGCACGGACGCTCTCGATCTCGACGCGCACGGACGCTCTCGTGCTTCCCGACGACTCATCGGTGCGCGTGCTCGGCCCGGTCGGCTCAGTCCCTGCGCAGGAGGTGGCGCCCGGGCTTGTCTGGCCCGAGACGCCACCGCTTCGGCTTGCGGCAGAGCCGTTCGAGCCCGTCTCCGAGCGCGAGCCGGCGCCGCTGCCCGAACCGATCCGCCGTCCAGAGCCCGAGAAGCTCGTGCTTCCGCAGCTGACGCTGAAGCCGCCGAGCCCGAGGGTGCGAGAGGTCTGGCCACCGAGCCAGGCGCAAGGAGCCGTTGGCGGCCCCGTGCAGTGGAATCTCTGGAACCTCGATCGTGTCGTCCGCGAGCGCGCCGTCGGAGACGAGGAGATCTCCTACCTGCTCGTGTACCTCCGCGACTACGCGGGGCCCGACGGCCTGCTTCCGGTCGAGTTCGATGGCCTGATCCGCGAGTCGTTCGCGGGCATCCTGGCTCCCGCCTCTGTCTGACGGTAGAAGAGGGCCACCGTCTCGTGGCTACGAGACCCGGCCCGTGAGCGTCATCGGCTCCGCTACAGTGGCGCGCCGGAGTGCCCGACCTCGTGCGCAAAGCCGCGCACCATGTAGAACCAATGCTACGTAAAAGGGAGCCCGCGACGTGGATACGCGCCTAGCGCCGAGGCCTCGCAACGGCACCCACCTGGCTTGCCAGGTTCACACGGGCGTGGCCGGTCGGCGAGGTCGGGGCATTCCGGTTACCGCGACGGCTGCGCGGCCGCCCACGAACAACCCCGGCGCTAGGCTGGCCGGATGAGCGAGCTCTTCGGCGATTCGTCACGGGGCTCCGACTGGGCTGCAGTTCGACTGCAGGTTGTCGACGATCGGATCACCCGCGCCGATGCCCCCGGGATCGAGCGTGACCTGACGGGGCTCACCCTGCTCGAGGCGGCTGCTGTGAGCGGAGACACCCTTGCGGTGGACGCGCTCGCGAACGCGATCGGGCCGGCAATCTGTGCCGCACCGACGCCCGGCCGAGTCGCAGTCGCGATGAGCGGCGGGGTCGACAGTGCCGTGACCCTCCTTCGAGCAGGCGCGGGTGCGGTCGGCGTGACACTCCGCCTCTGGATCGACCCACGCAGCTCTGACTCGGACCGTGCCTGTTGCTCACCGTCCTCTGTCATCGCGGCGCGGCAGGCCTGCCACCGGCTCGGCGTGCCGCACGTCACCCTCGACCTCCGCGAGGAGTTCCGTAAGGCGGTGGTCGACCCGTTCGTCGCGTCGTACGCGCGTGGCGAGACGCCGAACCCCTGCATCCGCTGCAACGGCGTCTTCCGCTTTGATGAGCTGCTCGCGTTCGCAGATCGCGTCGGGGCCGAACGCCTTGCAACGGGCCACTACGCCCGCATCGTCGATCGAGACGGCCGCCTTGCGCTCGCCCGTGGAGTCGATCCGACGAAGGATCAGAGCTACATGCTGGCGACGCTCGATCCGACGCTCCTGCGCACGCTGTGGTTTCCGCTCGGCGACCAGACCAAGGCCGAGACGCGCCTGGAGGCGACCGCCGCCGGACTGGCCGCAGCCGGTCGCGCCGACAGCCAGGAGGCGTGCTTCCTCGGTGGCGACGACTACCGGGCGTTCCTCGGGCGCGCGGGCCTCACGGAGCGCCCAGGCGCCCTCGTCGATGAGAGCGGGGAGGAGGTCGGACGTCACCAGGGGTTCTGGCAGTACACGCCCGGCCAGCGTCGCGGGCTCGGGATCGCCGCAGCCGAGCCGCTCTACGCGATCGAGACCGACGCCTCCTCGAACACGGTCGTCGTCGGACCCCGCGCGTCGCTCGCACGCACGACCGTGATGGCCGACGGGCGCCTCTTTGACGACACCGAGCGGGTCGAGGCAAAGCTCCGCTATCGGTCACCGGCGGTTCCGGCAACGGTCGAGCGCACCAGCGAGGGTTTCCGCCTCTCACTCGACGAGCCCGCCTACGGCGTCGCACGCGGCCAGACCGCCGTTGTGTACGCAGGCGACGTTGTCGTCGGCTCCGGCGTGATCACCTCGGCCTCGCCCTGACCATCTACACTCGCACGATGCTCGTCGCGTTCTCGCCCGGTGATGCCGCGCACCTCGCGCTCGCCGTGTTCTTCCTCGCGGTCGGGCTCGGAGTCGGCTACGCCTTCCTGAAGCTCGGGACTGCATTCGCCCACCTGTCGTCGTTCATCGGTGGCACCGAGCGCGAGCTGCTCCCCGTCATCTCGAAGGTCGGCGGCTCCGTCGATCGCGTCAACGCGCAGCTCGACAAGCTCGACCAGGCAACCGACAGCGCCGTCGACGCCGTCGAGAGTGTCGACCAGGCGGTGCGCGCCGTCAGCTTTGCCGTGAAGCGTCCCGTGCAGAAGGCCACCGGCTTCACGAGCGGCGTCTCGCACGGCTTCGCAACGCTCCGCAAGAAGCGCGACTGGCGTCAGGCGATGCAGAGCGCGAAGGAGGCCTCGGCCCGTCGCGAGGCCGACCTCGAAGAGGATCTCCGCCGCCCTCGCCCGTAGACGGTCTCTGGCCCGTCCCTACACTGTCGACTGTGCGTACGACCGCTGAGCTGCGAGAGGGTTTTCAGCGCTTCTATGAGGAGCGTGGCCATCTTCGCGTCCCGTCCCACGCTCTGATCCCGCCGGCGGACGATCCGTCGACTCTCTTCATCGTCGCGGGGATGCAGCAGTTCAAGCCGTACTTCCTCGGGCTCCGCGAGCCGCCGTCGAAGACCGTCGTGAGTGTCCAGAAGGTGCTCCGCGCGGGTGGCAAGGACACCGACCTCGAGGATGTCGGCCGGACAGACCGCCACTGCTCGTTCTTCGAGATGCTCGGCAACTTCTCGTTCGGCGCGTACTTCAAGAACGAGGCCGTCGACTACGCCTGGGACTTCGTCACCCAGGAGATGGGTCTCGATCCAGACCGGCTCTGGGTGACGGTCCACGAGGGCGATCCCGCACTCGGCCTCGCCGAGGATACGGTCGCGATCGACGCCTGGAAGCGCGTCGGCGTCCCGCCTGAGCGGATCGTGCGTCTCGGCAAGGACAACTTCTGGAAGGCGGCGGAGCTCGGACCGTGCGGCCCATGCTCCGAGATCTTCTTCGATCGCGGCGCTGAGCACGGCTGCGGTCGCGCCGAGTGCCGTCCCGGCTGCGAGTGCGACCGGTACATGGAATTCTACAACCTCGTCTTCATGGAGTTCGATCTCCGCCCCGGCAACGAGCTCGTGCCGTTGCCGGCCCAGAACGTCGACACGGGGCTCGGCCTCGAGCGCGGCACCTGCCTCCTGCAAGGCGTTGAGTCGGTGTTCGACACCGACGGCGTCCAGCTGATCATGAGCTGGGTCGCGGCGGAGTCGGGCGTCGCCTACGGGGAGAGCGACCTGGCCACCAAGGCTCACCGAGTCCTCGCCGACCACGGCCGTGCCATGTCCTTCCTGATCGCCGATGGCGTCACTCCCTCGAACGAGGGACGCGGCTACATCTGCCGCCGCATCATCCGCCGCGCGGTCCAGTACGGCCAGCGGATCGGCCTCGATCGCGTCCACCGGATCGCCGGTGTGGTCGTCGAGCAGATGGGCGACGCATACCCCGAGCTCCGTGAGCACGCCGCCGAGATCGAGCGCGTCGTGAAGGTAGAGGAGGAGCGCTTTCGAGAGACCCTCGCCCGCGGTCAGAAGGTGTTCGATGAGCTCGTCGGCAACGATTCGATCTCTGCCGCCGACGCCTTCACGCTCGCGGCAACCTACGGCTTTCCGATCGAGCTGACGGTGGAGCTTGCCGAGGAGCGTGGCCAGCCTGTCGACGTCGATGGCTTCCGCGAGCTGATGGAGGGACATCGCGAGGTATCTCGCGCCGGTGGCGAGAGCACGACCGAGCAGCAGGCCGCCGAGATTGTCGGTGCCGGCCATCCCCGGAGCGAGTTCGTGGGCTACGACAAGACCGATGTTCTCACGGCGGTCATCGCCGCATCGGCAGGCGACGAGGCGCGCCAGTTCGTGAAGCTCGAGCAGACGCCGTTCTACGCCGCGAGCGGCGGCCAGGTGAGCGACTCGGGCTACCTCGTGATCGACGGGAGCGATGTCAAGATCGACGTCACTGAGGTGCTGAAGTTCGGCGACGACCAGGTGCTCGTCCTTGCCCCGATGGATCCGCCGCTCGCGACAGGGACACGCGTGCGCGCGGTGATCGACTGGACGGTGCGGTTCCCGACGACGACCAACCACACCGCAACCCACCTGCTCCACGCGGCGCTCCGCGAGGTGCTCGGCGATCACGTGAAGCAGGCAGGGTCGGCCGTGCGGCCCGACAAGCTCCGGTTCGACTTCTCGCACGGCACCCCGCTGACGAACGAGGAGCGAGAGCGGGTCGAGCGCATCGTCAACGAGAAGATCTTCGAAGCGATCCCGGTGCGCACCTTCGTGACGCCGATCGAGGAGGCCCGGAAGCTCGGCGCGATGATGCTGTTCGGTGAGAAGTACGGCGCCGAGGTTCGCGTCGTCGAGATCGGCGGCTTCTCCCGCGAGCTCTGTGGCGGCACCCACGTCCGCTCGACCGCAGAGATCGGACCATTCGTCCTCGTCAGCGAGGCATCGGTCGGCTCCGGAGCCCGCCGGATCGAGGCCGTCACGGCCGGCGAGGCCTGGTCATACCTCCACGGGCGTTCCCGCGAGCTCGAGGACGTGCGCGCCGAGCTCGAGCAGGCGCGGCGTGAGGCGAAGAAGCCGAAGGCGGCCGCGGCCCCGACCTCCGACGTCGAGCCGGAGATCGTCGAGATCGGTGGGGTCAACGTGATCGTGATGGAGATCGGCGGCGTCGGCTCAGACGCGCTCCTCGACCTCTCCGACCGCTTCAAGCAGCGCACGCAGCCGGCAGCGGTCGTGCTCGGCGCGCGCGAGGACGGTAACGTGCATCTCGTCGCGAACTTCGACGACGGCGTGGCCAAGCGGATCTCGGCTGGCGAGGTCGTCAAGCAGATCGCCCCGATCGTCGGTGGCGGGGGCGGCGGACGTCCGACGATGGCTCGTGCAGGCGGCAAGGATCCCGGGAAGCTCGGTGATGCGCTCGCGCACGCCCGCGAGCTGATCGCCGCCGCGCTCGCGTGAAGGTACTCGCCCTCGACTACGGGTCCGCGCGAACCGGTGTTGCCGTCTCCGACCCGACCGGCCTGGTCGCCCGCCCCGTCGAGATCGTTGCGAAGGTACGGCAGCCTGCCGGCTTCAAGCGTCTACTCGACGTCATCCGCGCCGAGGCGCCCGAGCTGGTCGTCGTCGGGCTGCCGCTGACCCTGCGCGGCGAGCACGGAGCGCAGGCACAGGAGACGGCCGAGTTCGTCGACGCACTGCGAGCCGCCATCGCCATCCCGATCGAGATGTGGGACGAGCGGTTCACCTCCGTCCTCGCCGATGGCGACGACGCACGTGCCGCCGCGCACCTGCTCACCGGATACCTCGACCGCCACGCGGGAGCGATGTGAACCGTCGCCTGATCGCCGTCGGCGTCGTAGTCGCCGTCGGCGCGGCGGCCGCCGTGGCGGCAATCGTCCACCACCGCTCTCCGCACGCGCTTCCGCCGCCGCCACCACCGCCGGTCCCGTTTCGCGTCGTCTTTCCTGAAGGGTTCACCCGCGCGCAGATGGCCGAGCGCGTCAGGGTCGTCTCGGCAATCGCCACGCGTGAGCGGCACCGGGCCGTGCGGCTCACTCCCCGCGGCTACCTCGCTGCCTCTTCCCGAGCCGTTGTGCCGTGCTTCGGGCCGGCGCCCCTCACAAACCTCGAGGGGTTCCTCTTTCCTGCCACCTACGACTTCCTCCGCCAGACGACCGCGCGGCAACTCGTGCACGCCCAGCTCGCCGCGTTCTGCCGCACGTGGCGGAGGGTCGATTTGCGTGAGGCCAAAGCGCGCAACCTGACGGCGTACGACGTCCTCGAGATCGCGTCGATGATCGAGCGAGAGGCGCAGGCACCCGCTGAGCGGCCGCTCGTCGCCGCAGTCATCTACAACCGCCTGCGCGCCGGGATGCAGCTTGGTATCGACGCGACGCTGCGCTACGGGCTCGACATTCCGCCAACGCGGTCGATCCTCGAGTCGGATCTCCAGAGCGACAACCCCTACAACACACGCAAGCTCTTCGGCCTCCCGCCGACGCCGATTGCGAACCCCGGGCTCGCCGCAATCCGGGCGGCCGCGCATCCTTCCAACGTGAACTACCTCTACTACGCGCGCAAGCCCGACAAGCGCCACCACTTCTTCACGGCCAGCGCGACGGAGTTCAACCAGTACCTCACCACCCACGGGTACGGATGACGACGCACGTCGCGCTCCTCGGCCACCCGGTCTCGCACTCGCTGTCGCCCCGGATGCAGAACGCCGCCTTCGCAGCCGTCGGGCTCGACTGGCACTACGAGGCCTTCGATGTCGAGGACGTCGTCGCGGCGATTGCCGACCTCCGCCACCGCGGCTTCGTCGGCGCAAACGTCACCATCCCGCACAAGCAGGCTGCTGCAGCGGTGTGCGATGAGGCCGAGGGCGACGCTGTCAACACCCTGGTGTTCCAGGGCGATCGCCTGATCGGCTTCAACACCGACAAGGAGATCCTGGCAGGTGTCAACGCCACTCGCGCCTGCGTGATCGGCGCCGGGGGTGCCGCCCTGGCGCTTACGGCTGCGCTCCCCGTTGATACGCGGGTCTACACCCGCGGCGGACTCTGGCCGCCCGACGCGACGGGCTGCGATCTGATCGTGAACGCCACGCCTGTCCGCGACATCCTGCTCGTGGAGCCGCACGCCGGCCAGACCGTGGTCGATCTGGCCTACGCGGCAGACGCGGGAGAGACCGCGCTCGTGCAGGCCGCGAGAGCAGCGGGCTGCACCGTGATCGACGGGCGCGAGGGCCTGGTTCGGCAGGGTGCGAGGAGCTTCGAGCTGTGGACAGGCATCCCGGCCCCGATCGATGTGATGCGAGCCGCCGTCGCCGCTGCGAGCCCTCCCGACGCTTGATCGTCTGACCGGGGGCTTCCGCCACTAGGCTTGAGTGACGTTATGAGTCTCCGCCTCGCCACTGCAGGGGAGTCGCACGGGCCCGCCCTGGTCGCGATCCTCACCGGTCTTCCATCCGGGCTCGAGCTCGATCGCACGTCGATCGACGCCGATCTGCGCCGTCGGCAGGAGGGCTACGGGCGCTCGCCGCGCCAGCAGATCGAGACCGACAAGGTCGACGTGCTCTCGGGGCTGCGCCACGGCCACACGCTCGGGACACCGCTCACGCTGGCGGTCTGGAACATCGATCACAAGAACTGGACGTGGGGCATGAACCCGTGGCCGCCCGAGGGTGAGCCGCATGGCAAGGGAACGAAGCCCGTCACGCTCCCGCGCCCCGGCCACGCCGACCTGCCCGGCGTCCTCAAGTACGAGCTCGACGACGTGCGAAACGCGCTCGAACGGGCCTCGGCCCGTCACACCGCCGTTCAGGTCGCGGCTGGCTCCGTCGCGAAGGCGCTGCTCCGCACGATCGGTATCACGGTAACCGGCATCACCCTCAACGAGGAGCAGCTCCACGAGCGCATCGACGCGGCGCGCGCCGAGCGCGACACGGTCGGCGGCCTCGTCGAGGTGCGCGTCACCGGCACGCCACCCGGACTCGGAACGTACGCCGACAAGGCCGACCGGCTCGATGCCCGTATCGCAGCTGCGGTGATGGGTATCCAGGCCGTGAAGGGGGTCGAGATCGGCGAGGGCTTCGCGCTGGCGGACAAGTTCGGCTCCGAGGCGCACGACGAGATCCGCACCGATCGCCACCGCGACACGAACCACGCAGGTGGCATCGAAGCTGGGATCTCGAACGGTGAGGAGATCGTCGTACGGGCGGCGATGAAGCCACTTCCGACGCTGATGAAGCCCCTTGCCTCGGTCGACCTCGCCACGGGCGAGGCGGCGCAGGCGCTCGTCGAGCGCTCGGACGTCGCCGCGGTGGAAGCGCTCGCAGTGGTGGCCGAGGCAGCGGTCGCGTGGGAGCTCGCCTGTCTGGCACTCGACAAGTTCGGCGGCGACGCGATCGGCGACTTCGTGGCTGCGTGGCGCGCCTATCTCGCGCGCATCGACTGGCCCGAACCGGCCCGGTAGCCGGCCGTCCCATGGCAGAGAACGCGCTCAACCGGCACCTCGCGCTCGTCGGCTTCATGGGTGCAGGCAAGACCACCCTCGGCCGCATGGTTGCCGAGCGTCTCGGACGCCGCTTCTACGACATCGATGCTGAGCTCGCCCATGAGCACGGGCGCGAGAGCGTCTCCGAGCTCTTCGTCGAGTGGGGAGAGTCCGAGTTCCGTCGCAAGGAGGCCGAAGCCGTCCACCGGTTCACCGCCCCGGGCGCGCCACTCGTGCTCGGCCTCGGCGGCGGGGCGATCACCACGCCTGCCGTGTTCGGCGACCTGCGCGAGCGGGCCTTCACCGTCCTGATCGACGTCGACGTCGACACCGCCTGGGCGCGTGTTCGTGGCTCCGATCGACCGCTCGCCCGTGACGAGACCGAGTTTCGCTCGCTCTACGAGGCGCGAGAGCCGATCTACCGCGCCGGATCGGATGCGACGGCCATCGACGCCGACGGGGTCATCCTCGCGGCGGGTGGTGTGCACTACGAGCGTGGAGCCCTCGACCTGCTCGGCGAGCTCGTGCCAGGGACAGGCCCCGTCGCGCTCGTCTCCGACTCCGTCGTGATGGGCATCTACGGCGCCCGTGCGCAGGAGGCGCTCGGCGCCCGGGTGACGACGACCCATGAGCTCCCGTCAGGCGAGGAGGCAAAGCAGCACCGCATTCTCGAGCGGCTCTGGAGTGAGCTTCGACTCGACCGTTCGGGCACCGTCGTCGCTCTTGGCGGTGGCTGCACCACCGACGTGACGGGCTTTGCCGCTGCGACGTACCTGCGCGGAGTCTCGTGGGTGTCGGTACCGACGACGCTCGTTGGTCAGGTCGACGCGGCGATCGGTGGCAAGACGGCGATCGATATTCCGGAGGGAAAGAACCTCGTCGGCTCGTTCCACTGGCCGTCCCGCGTGATCCTCGACGAGACGCTGCTCGAGACGTTGCCCGAGCGCGAGCGGCGCCAGGGGCTAGCCGAGCAGCTCAAGACCGGGCTCCTGGCTGGCAGACCGCTCGACGTTCGCGGCGCCGCGGCGTACAAGACCGCCATCTGTCTGCAGGATCCGCACGACCACGGACCACGCCGCTGGCTGAACCTCGGTCACACCTTCGGGCACGCGCTCGAGGCAGCCGCCGAGTTCGACCTGCCTCACGGCGAGGCCGTTGCTCTCGGGCTCCTCGCTGCACTGCGGCTCTCGGGCCGCGACACGGCCGAGGTCGAGCGGGAGCTCGCTCCGGTTCCAGTCAAGGTCGACCCGGATCGCGCCTGGCAGGCACTCCTGCGCGACAAGAAGCACCTCGGCGGGGACATCAACATCGTGCTGCTCGGTCCCGATGGACCGCGGGTCGAGGCGTTGCCGGCCGCCGACGTCCGTCGCGAGCTCAACGCCCTGATCGCGTAGATTCCCCGCCGTGCAGATCTTTGTCCTGAACGGCGTCAATCTCGACAAGCTTGGTCGGCGTGACCCCACGCTCTACGGTGGCCTCTCGATCAACGAGCTCGAGACCCGCATCTACCAGTGGGCGCACGCCTTGACGATGACCGTGCGCTGCCGCCAGAGCAACAGCGAGGGCGAGTACATCGGTTGGATCCACGACGCGTACGACAACGCCGACGGGCTGATCGTGAACCCGGGCGCCTGGTCACACTACAGCTGGGCGATCCATGACGCACTTGAGATGGCCAAGGTTCCGATCGTCGAGGTTCACCTGTCGAACATCCTCGAGCGCGAGGAGTGGCGACGGTTCTCGGTGATCGAGGATCTCGTCGCACACCGAGTGATAGGCAAGGGCCCCGAGGGGTACCGCGAGGCGCTCGAGTACCTGGCGGCGAACGGCTCATGACCCGGCTCGACACGCTCCGCGCCCGGCTCGACCAGCGGCTTCTCGTCACGAACCTCGTGAACGTGAGCTACCTGACCGGCTTCGAGGCGTCGAATGCTGCGCTCCTCGTCGATCCAGACGGCCCGACCCAGCTCTTCACCGACTTTCGCTACATCGAGGCGGCCGAGGCGGTGCCAGGCGTCGAGGCAACGCTTACCAAGCGCGCCCTGGTCCACGACCTCTCCGATCGCCTCAGCGGGCCGATCGCGTTCGAGGCAGACGTGCTCCCGTTCACCTTCGCCGACGCGCTCACGAAGGGCGGGGTGGACATGACCCCCACCACCGGCATCGTCGAGGGACTCCGAGCGATCAAGGATGCCGTCGAGATCGAGAAGATTCGCCGTGCGGCTCACGCTGCCGGCCGGGCGTTCGAGGCGCTCACCGCGGAGCCGTGGATCGGCCATAGCGAGCGCGAGCTTGCCTGGCGCCTCCGCGTGCTCCTGCACGCTCACGGCGTCGACCACACGTCGTTCGAGATCGCCGTCGCGTCGGGCACAAACGGGTCGAAGCCTCACGGTGAGCCAACCGACTCGCTGATCGAGGAGTCGATGCTCGTGACCGTTGACTGGGGTGCCTTCCTCGACGGCTACTGCTCTGACTGCACACGCACGCTCGCGGCAGGCCCGGTCTCCGGACAGCTCCGCGAGATCTACGACGTCTGTCTCGAGGCGCAACTCGCCGCCGTCGAGGGCATTCGACCAGGAATGACCGGTGTCGAGGCCGACGCGCTCGCGCGCGATGTGATCGTCGCTGCCGGCTACGGCGACCAGTTCGGCCATGGCCTCGGCCACGGGGTCGGGATGATGATCCACGAGGCGCCGCGGCTCTCGACCGAGTCGACCGACACGATCGAGGTCGGCCAGATCGTCACCGTCGAGCCAGGCATCTACGTGCCGGGGGTCGGCGGCGTGCGGATCGAGGATCTTGCAATCGTTCGCCCGAACGGGCTCGAGATCCTCACAGGGTTCCCGAAAGACCTCCTCCAGGCCACCTGACGGGCCCGGGCCGCTCTGGGTGGCGCTCGCACGGAGCGTCGCCGGGTTCCACCGTCCTTCATCGCCCCCCGAAGCTAGACTGGCGCGCCGATGGCTCCTGTTTCGACCAGCGACTTCCGCAACGGCATGCACATCGAGGTCGATGGGCAGACCTGGCGGATCGTCGACTTCCAGCACGTCAAGCCGGGCAAGGGCGGGGCGTTCGTCCGGACGCGGCTGAAGTCGCTCGACTCGGGCTCGGTCGTCGATAAGACCTTCCGCGCGGGCGAGAAGTTCGAGCGCGTCCGCACGGAGAACAAGAGCATGCAGTACCTGTACGACACCGGCGAGGAGGTCGTCTTCATGGATGAGGCGACCTACGAGCAGCTCTCGCTGCCTCGTCCCGCGGTCGAGGACGCGTTGCCCTTCATGCAGGAGTCGTCGTCCTGGCAGGTGCTCTTCCTGAACGACAAGCCGTCCGGGATCGAGCTCCCTTCGTCGATCATCCTCGAGGTGAAAGACACGGAGCCCGGGGTCAAGGGCGACACTGTCTCGAACGTCACTAAGCCGGCCACGATGGAGACGGGCGCTGTTATTCAGGTGCCGCTCTTCGTGAGCATCGGTGACAAGATCAAGCTCGACCCGCGCGAGAAGCGCTACATCAGCCGGGCGTGACGGGGCAACCCGCCGGGCGCGGTAAGGTCCGCCACTGATGCCGAGGCTCGTCGACACAACAATCCGCGTTCTCTCCCAGGAGCCCCTGGCGGGCGCCGTCCCCACGGCCGACCTGCTTCGACTCGCGGAGGTGCTCGACAGCGCCGGTTTCGCGTCGCTTGAGGTTTCGGGTGGCGGCGTCTTCGAGAGCGCTGTCCGTCGCGGAGTCGAGAGCCCGTGGGAGCGCATCCGTGCGATCCGCAGTCGGACGAAGACCCCGCTCTCACTCGCGGTGCGCGGCAAGTTCCTCGTCGGAACCCGCCAGGTCGGTGACGACCTCGTTCGGCGTTTCGTCGCGAGCGCAGCGGACAGCGGCATCGATGTCTTCCGCCTCCACGATCCCCTCAATGACACCGACAACCTGCGTGTCGCAGCTGAGTCGATCATCGCCGCGGGCCGCGAGTTCGACGGCGGTGTCCTCTACGGCAGCGGTCGACACGACTCGCTCGTCGCGGCCGCGAAGCGCCTCCCCGACCTCGGCGCCGCGCGGATTCTGCTCCACGATCCCGCCGGTCTGCTCCAGCCGCACCGTGCGGGTGAGCTCGTCGAGGAGATGCGGGAGCTCTCCGGACTTCCGGTCGGCCTCTATGTCCAGGGCGCAGGGCGAAATGGCCTAGCGCTCGCCATGGAGGCAGCCCGCGCGGGCGCGGATCTGATCGCCTGCGCCGTCTATCCCGTTGCTCTTGCGAGCCATCGCATCTCCGCCGAGTCGGTCGTCCAGGCGCTCGATGGCATCGGCCTCGATACAGGCGTCGATCTCGACATCCTCTGGCGCGCCGCCGACCTCGTCGACGATCACATCGGTGACATGCCGATCACGCCGCTCGTGCCGCGCATCTCCGTGCGGGCTGCGAAGCGCAAGGTTCCGGTCGGTCTCGTTGCTGCGATCGACGAACAGCTCCAGGTGCGCCATGCCGGCGACCGGCTCGACGAGGTTCTGGATGAGCTTGAGCGTGTCCGGATCGAGGCAGGCTCACCGCCGCTCGGCGCTCCCGTCGGGCAGGTCGTCGCCTCACAGGCGCTCGTGAACGTCCTTGGCGCAAGCCGCTACCCGATGATCGTCGATGAGCTCCGTGACCTTGTCGGCGGCCGCTTCGGCACGACACCAGGCCCGATCGACCCGGCACTTGCTCGTGCCGTCGAGCTGCTCGGTGTCCCCGAGCCGGGCGCTGCGGTCGACATGGACGCCGTCCGCGAGCGCGCCCACGGTCTCGCCTCGAGCGAGGAGGAGCTCCTGCTGCTGGCGCTCTTCGGCGAAGGCGCAGAGCGGCTGCTCCGTTCAATCCGCGGCCGCGCCGGCGAGGAGGAGCAGATCGGCTCGGCAGGTGCAGGACCCGACCGCGACGAGCAGATCCGTGCGGTTGTCCGCATCGTCCAGGAGACAGGCGTCGGCGAGATCACGATCGAGGAGAATGGCATGAAGGTGAGCGTCCGCCAGGCGGGCGACGCCGGACTTGCGCGGTCGACGTCGCCGACGGGCGACGACACCGAGCGGCTTGCCGTGATGCCGTCTCCGGGGAGCTTCATGCCCATCGAGAGCCCGATGGTCGGGACGTTCTACCGCTCGCGCGAGCCAGGTGCCCGAGCATTTGTGGAGATCGGCGATCCGGTCACTCCCGACCAGACGCTCTGCATCCTCGAGGCGATGAAGCTCATGAACGAGGTCAAGGCGGAGGTCGAAGGCATCGTCCGCAAGGTCTTCGTGGGAGACGGCGAGCCCGTCGAGTACGGCCAGATCCTGTTCGAGATCGAACCGTTGAACGGCCTCCCGGTCGGGATCTGATGCTCAAGCGAATTCTGGTCGCGAACCGCGGCGAGATCGCAGTCCGGGTAATCCGCGCGGTGCACGAACTCGGACTCGAGGCTGTTGCCGTGTACTCGACCGCGGACGCGGACGCGATGCACGTCCGTCTTGCCGACGAGGCGGTCCGACTCGGACCGGCAACCGCTTCCGAGAGCTATCTCCACATTCCGTCCGTCGTTGCAGCAGCCGTCACGACGGGCTGTGACGCGGTGCATCCCGGGTACGGCTTCCTCGCGGAGAACCCCGAGTTCGTTGATGCCTGCACGTCGAACGATCTCGTGTTCATCGGGCCCCCGGCGGAGATCATGCGGACGATGGGCGACAAGATCGCCGCACGGAAGGCGATGCGCACAGCCGGCGTCCCGACCGTGCCCGGAACCGACGGGGCGACAACGCTCGAGGAGGCGCAGGCGGCAGCCGCAGAGATCGGCTACCCGGTGCTCCTCAAGGCCTCAGCCGGCGGCGGCGGCAAGGGCATGCGCCTCGTCGACGCGCCCGGGGCACTCGCAGACGCCTACTCGGCTGCGGGTGGGGAGGCGCTCGCGGCGTTCGGCGACCCGACGCTCTATGTCGAGAAGGTGCTCTTCCCGGCCCGTCACGTCGAGATCCAGGTGCTCTGCGACACGCAGGGCAACGTCCTCACCCTCGGTGAACGCGAGTGCTCGATCCAGCGCCGCCACCAGAAGCTCGTCGAGGAGACGCCGTCGCCGGCGCTCTCGCCCGAGCTCCGTGAGCAGATGGAGCTCGCAGCCGAGCAGGCATGTCGCGCCGTCGGCTACGTGAACGCTGGCACGTTCGAGTTCCTGCTCGGGCCCGACGGAACGTTCGCGTTCATCGAGCTGAACGCCCGACTCCAGGTCGAGCATCCGATCACCGAGGCGTGCACAGGCATCGACATCGTCCGGACGCAGATCGAGATCGCCTCCGGGCTTCCGCTCTCGGTCACCGGCCGAGCACCTCGCCGCGGTCATGCGATCGAGATCCGCCTGAATGCCGAGGACCCCTCCCGCGGCTTCATGCCGTCGCCGGGCACGCTCACGCGTTTCCGGCCGCCGCTCGGCCCGGGAGTCCGAGTCGACACGTTCGTTGAGGACGGGGTGACGATCCCGCCGTTCTACGACTCCCTGATCGCCAAGATGGTCGTGTGGGACACGGATCGTCCCTCGGCGATCGCCCGGGCAGAGCGTGCGCTCGCCGAGACCGTGATCGACGGCGTCCCGACGACGCGCGACATCGCGCTCGAGATCCTTCGCAGCGATGCCTTCCGGAGCGGCGTTTACTCGACCTCGACCCTGGCCGAGCTGACGGCGGTCGTAGCGTGATCTCGCGCCGTCAGGCGCGCAGGCAGGCGCTGTTCCTGCTCTACCAGTGGGATCTCGCAGCGGGCGAGGCCGAGCTTGGCTCGCAGTACGGCGGCGAGATCGACCCGTGGGCGCGCGCCCTCGCAGCGGAGGCCGCAGCGCAGTCTGCCGACCTCGATGGGCGCATCACGGCGGCGTCGGACGGGTGGACGGCCGACCGGCTTGGGGCCGTCGAGCGCAGCGCGTTGCGGATAGCGATCCGCGAGCTCGACCGGGCGGAGGTGCCGTTCGAGGTAGCGATCGACGAGGCGGTTGCGTTCGCCAAGAAGTACTCGTCCGAGGATGCAGGTCGGCTGGTGAACGGCATCCTCGGACGCATCCAACGGGAGGAGGCGGCAAGGCGATGAATGCAGAGGAGTCACTCGGACGTGCAGAGGAGCTTCTCGCACGGCTCGAAGCAGCGCGCAAGCAGCTTGAAGAGACCGAAGACCCGGAGCAGGCGATCGAGGTGCTGCAGGAGCTCGCCACCCTCGCCAAGGAGATCGAGGGCGAGCTTCAGAGCGCCAGGCAGGCTGCGGAGACCAATGCCGCAGACGCCTGAGGCACTCCGGGAGCACGTCGAGAGCTTCCTCCGCAGCCTCCCGTTCATGCGCGAGCTCGGCACGCTCGACGCGCCGATGCGACACTCACTCGGCGGTAAGCGCGTTCGCCCGGTGCTGTGCCTCGCGGCCGGAGAGGCAGTCGGCGGAACCGTCGCGCACGTCTTGCCTGCAGCAGCAGCCGTCGAGCTTGTGCACTCGTTCTCGCTCGTGCACGACGACCTGCCGGCACTCGATAACGACACCTTGCGGCGTGGCGTGCCGACTGTGTGGGCCGCCTACGGTGAGGCGACCGCTGTCCTGGCCGGGGATGCGCTCCTCGCCGAGGCGTTTCGACTCGTGCTCGACTACGAGAGCTCTGCCGTGGCTCGTCAGCTCGTCGAGGCGACGATCCTGATGATCGGTGGTCAGCAGCAGGATCTGGAGGGCGGCCACGACCTGGCCGAGCTGCACCGGCTCAAGACCGGCGCGCTGTTCGTTGCGTCGGTGATGTGCGGGGTGCAGGCAGCTGGACTTCCGGAAGCCCGGCAGGCCCCGTGGCGGGCCTTCGCCGACGAGCTCGGGCTCCTCTTCCAGGTCGTCGACGACATCCTCGACAGCGATGGGTACGTCTCCGAGATCGGGGAGGATGGCGCGCGGCGCCTCGCCGACGAGGCCGGCGAGCGTGCCCGCGAACGCCTGCATGCGATCGACGCGGACACGACGGTCATTCGGACTATCGTCGACGGGCTCGTTGCCCGCACATCGTGACGAAGAAGCGCCTCGACATCGTCCTCGTCGAGCGTGGACTCGTCGAGAGCCGCACGCAGGCGCAGGCGTTGATCATGGCCGGGCTCGTGCCCGGCTACTCGAAGCCCGGTGATCAGGTTGCCGAGGATGTCCCCCTCGAGGTGAAGCGCCCGCCGCCGTACGTGTCTCGTGGAGGGTTCAAGCTCGCAAACGCCCTCGACGCGTTCGGTGTGAGCCCCGCTGGCCTTGACTGCCTCGACATCGGCGCGTCGACCGGCGGCTTCACCGACGTCCTCCTCCAGCGGGGCGCAGCTCGAGTGACCGCCCTCGACGTTGGCTACGGGCAGCTGCACGCTCGCCTCCGTGGCGACCCGCGGGTCGTCGTACTGGAGCGGACGAACGTTCGGAGCCTCACGGAGCTGCCGTTCGCCCCAGTGCTTGTCACGTGCGACGTGTCGTTCATCTCGCTGATCACGGCACTGCCTCCCGCACTCGCGCTTGCCGCGCCCGGCTGGCAGGCATTCGTCCTGGTCAAGCCGCAGTTCGAGGCTGGTCCGAAGGATGCGCCGAAGGGCGTCGTGCGTGACCCGCTCGTTCGACGCCGCGTCGTGCGCGCCGTCGCCGAGGCGTCGCTCGACTGGAGTGCACGGGTGGCCGGAGTCGTAGACTCGGGTCTGCCTGGCCCGAAGGGAAACCACGAATTCGTGCTCCATCTCGTCCACCAAGATCAGCCGGAGCTTCCGCGCGAGCTCGACTTCTGGATCGCCGATGCAACCGGTTAAGCGCGCTGCGATCGTCACGCACGGCTGGACGAAGAACGTCGAGGGTGCCGCCGAGCGGTTCCAGGCGGTCGCGTCGGCGGCCGGCGTCGAGATCGTGGCCGATACGCCGGAGGCAGAGCCGGACATCGTCGTCGTGCTCGGCGGCGACGGGACGATGCTCCGCGCGCTGGCCCGCTTCCTGAGCAGCGACGTCCCCGTGATCGGTGTGAACTTCGGCCGCGTGGGCTTCCTCGCGGCGATTCCTGCCGCCGAGCTCGAGACCGGCGTCGCGCGGGTGTTCGCCGGCGAGTACCGCGTGAAGGATCTGCCGACGCTGGACGTCTCCGCCGCGGGAGCTCAGAGCGTCGCGGTCAACGACGCGGTCGTCGTGAGCGCAGTTCCAGGGCGCATCGTCGAGCTCGGCTTCTCGATCGGTGGAGAGGATCTCGGCACCCAGCCGTGCGACGGGCTCATCTGCGCGTCGCCGCCGGGTTCGACCGCCTACAACCTCTCGAACGGCGGCCCTGTGCTCGTGTGGGGTCTCGACGCGATGGTCGTGACCTTCGTCGCCCCACACACCCTGCACGCTCGGCCGCTCGTCGTCGGGCCCGGCACCGAGGTCATCGCGACGAATCGAAGCCCCGACGTCGATGCCGTAGTGCTCGTGGACGGGCACCAGATCGCATCGCTGCCGCCCGGGGGCTCCGTCACCACGCGGCTCGGGGTCGAGCGCAGCCGTCTGGCCGTGCTCCCGGAGCAGACGTTCTTCACCCGCTACGGGCAGGTCTTCCGGCCGAACTAGAGGGCCTCGGACGGGTGCGGGAGAGGTGTCCCGCGATGACCGTCTGCGAAGGACACTCGTCACCGGCCAGTGCCCGTCGTACGATTGAGTGCGTGCTGCGCCGTCTCCGTATCGAGAACCTCGTTCTGATCCGCGAGGCCGAGCTCGACTTCGACGCCGGTCTCAACGCGATCACCGGTGAGACGGGCGCGGGCAAGACGATTCTCTCCACCGCGATCGGGCTCCTGCTCGGCATGCGCGGTGAGGCGGGCGCGATCGGCGCTGCCGCTGACGACGCCTACGTCGAGGCGGAGTTCGATCTGCCCGATGACGACGCTCTGGGGGAGCTCGCAGAGCTGCGCCCCGCCGATGAGGACTCCCTCATCGTTGCGCGTCGGATCTTCGCCGACGGCCGCACGCGCGCGTACGCCTGGGGCCGGAGCGCGGCCCGGGAGGATGTCGCCGCCGTCGTCGAGAGCCTGCTCGCGATGAGCGGCCAGTTCGAGCAGCGCCGGCTCGGGCGTCCGAGCTACCAGCTCTCCGTGCTCGACTCGTTCGCCGACAACGGCGACACCGCCAGGGAGGCCCGCCGCTCGTGGCGCGTGCTCGCAGCTGCTCGTCGGACACACGATGAGCTCAGCCGTGACGCCGCGAGCGCCGAGGCTCGCCTCGCCGAGCTTCGAGCGCTCGTGGCTGACACGAGCGGGCTCGACCCCGGCTACGAGGACGAACTGCGCTCACGGCGGGAGCGTCTGCGTCATACAACCGAGCTCGCGACCGGTACTGCAGCCGCGATCGCCGCGCTCACCGGCGACGACGAGGCGCAGGCAGCGGCCGACCTCCTCGCCGCAGCGCAGCAGGCGATCGCGCCGCTCGAGCACCTGGCTGCCGAGCTCGCCACCGCCGGAGACACGCTTCGCTCCCTCGAGCTCGGCCTACGCGACACCTCGTCCGAGCTTCGCAGCATCCTCGACGCGCTCGATGCCGAGCCCGGAGCGCTCGAGGAGGTCGAGGGCAGGCTCGACAGCCTTGCCGACCTTCGCCGGCGCTACCGCGCCCAGAGCTTCGATGAGCTGCTCGAGCGGGCCGAGGAAGGCCGACGCGAGCTCGACGCCATCGCGGAGGGCCACGACCCCGCCCAGGCGGCCGCCGAGGCTCTCGCGGCCGCAGAGCGCGAGGTCGCCGTACTCCACGGCACGCTCCACGCTGCCCGGGTGGCGGCCGCCCCGGCGTTCGCGGCTGCCGTTGCGGCCGAGCTGGCCGGCATCGGCCTCGGTGACGGCGAGTTTCAGGCCGAGCTCGGTGTCGTCGCACCTGGTCCGTCCGGCGCCGACCAGGTCACCTTCCTGATCCGACCGAACGCCGGTCTGCCCTACGGTCATGTCGCCGACACGGCCTCCGGCGGAGAGCTCTCCCGGATCGCACTTGCGATCGCCGCGGTGGGTGGAGGGGAGACGATGGTGTTTGACGAGATCGACGCCGGCGTCGGTGGGAAGACCGCGCACGCGGTCGGCGAGACGCTGCGCCGCCTGGCGACGCGCGCACAGGTGATCACGATCACCCACCTCCCGCAGATCGCAAGCCTCGCCGACCGGCACTTCCTCGTCGAGAAGGTTCCGGGCGATCCGACCCACACCCGCATCGACCCGCTCGATGCCGACGAGCGCCGCGAGGAGCTCGAGCGGATGCTCGGCGGTGCCGACTTCCTTGCAGCGCTGCGCGAATGAAGGAGGCATCGCGCGACCTCCTCGCCTCCCGGGAGGATGTCTGGCGCTTTCTCTCCGAGCCGTACCACCTGGCGGACTGGTGGCCTCGCCTGACGTCGGTCGAGCCCGACCGACGCGGGTTCGGCCACGACGCCCGCTGGCAGGTCTCGGTCGTCGAGGAGCCGTTTGGCTTCCGGCTCGCCGCCGCCGGGCGCCTCTCGGGCCCGCTCGTGCGCGCAACGCTGCTCGTGACCGACATCAAGGCGCCCGAGCTCTGGGCGTGGCGTCTCATCCGCTCGGGAAGCGGGATGCGAATGGCGCGGATGCTCGACGTCACCGTGCGCCTCGCCGCGGTCGATCCAGTAACGACGCGGGCGACCGTCGCGGTGAGCGGGAGCGGCGGGTGTTCGGCGCGGCTGTTTGGGTCACGGGACGCAGCGCTCGCACGCGCGGCCGTCGACCGGCTGTACGAGCTCGTGCAGACCGCCGCAACACTGTGACCTCATCGTCCGCCGTGGATGAATCCACCGAAAGTGCGAGCTTTTCGGACACCGTCTGAGGCTCCCCGTAGGATCGGTGCCGTGGGCAATGACGTGGCGCTGGTAAGGTGGTCTTCCGTGGGTTGTCACACGGGTGCGCACCGCCAGATCAGCCTAGGAGGGCCGGCGTGAGCGCCACCAAGTACATCTTTGTGACCGGCGGCGTCGTCTCGTCGATCGGTAAGGGAATCAGCGCCGCATCGCTCGGTCGCCTGCTGAAGGCGCGCGGGCTGAAGGTGCAGGTGCAGAAGTTCGACCCGTACATCAACGTCGATCCGGGCACGATGAGCCCGTTCCAGCACGGCGAGGTCTTCGTCACCGAGGACGGCGCCGAGACCGACCTCGACATCGGGCACTACGAGCGGTTCATCGACGAGAACCTGTCGCGCACCGCAAACCACACCTCCGGTGCGGTGTGGGATCGCGTGCTGCGCAAGGAGCGCAAGGGTGAGTACCTCGGCTCGACCGTGCAGGTCATCCCGCACATCACGAACGAGATCAAGTCGCGGATCCGCTCGGTCGCAGAGGCAAGCGAGACCGACGTCGTCATCTCGGAGATCGGCGGCACGGTCGGGGACATCGAGTCCCAGCCGTTCCTCGAGGCGATCCGCCAGTTCCGGCGTGAAGTGGGCCAGGAGAACGTCCTCTACGTCCACGTCACCTACGTGCCGTACATCCCAAACGCAGGCGAGCTGAAGACGAAGCCGACGCAGCACTCCGTCAACGAGTTGCGCCGCATCGGCATCCATCCCGACATCCTCATCTGCCGCTCGACCGAGCTGCTCAAGAAGGACATTCGCGACAAGATCGCCCTCTTTGCCGACGTTGACATCGAGGCGGTCATCTCGGCGATCGACGTGCCCGACGTCTACCTCGTCCCGAAGGCGCTCCAGGCGCAGGGGCTCGACCGGCTCGTCTGCGAGAAGCTCGGGCTGCCCGTCGGCGAGGTCGATCTCGGCGAGTGGAACGACCTGATCGAGCGCCTCGATGAGCGCCACGACTCGATCGAGATCGCGCTGGTCGGCAAGTACGTCAAGCTGCACGACGCCTACCTCTCCGTCCACGAGGCGCTCAAGCACGCCGGCATCCATAACGGTTGCCACGTCAACGTGCGCTGGGTCGACGCCGAGCACATGACACTCGATGAGGCGCGTGCCGAGCTCGCGGGCGTCGACGGCGTTCTCGTCCCCGGCGGCTTTGGCTCGCGCGGGTGGGAGGGCAAGATCCTCGCCTGCCGCGTCGCCCGCGAGGACGCGATCCCGTACCTCGGCATCTGTCTGGGGATGCACGTCGCCGTCGCGGAGTACGCACGCCACGTCTGCGGCCTCGACGGCGCGAACTCGACCGAGATGGATCCGGAGACGCCGTACCCGGTGATCGACCTGCTTCCCGAGCAGAAGGAGGTCGAGGATCTTGGCGGCACCATGCGCCTCGGCGCGCAGGCCGTCGAGCTCGGCGAGCACACCCGCACGCGCGCCGTCTACGGCGAGCCGGTCATCTCAGAGCGCCACCGCCACCGCTACGAGGTCAACAACGCCTACCGGCAGCGCCTGATCGACGGCGGTCTGGTCGTCAGCGGCACCTTCCAGGAGGGTCGCCTCGTCGAGATCGTCGAGCTTCCCGGCCACCCGTGGTTCGTCGCCTCACAGTTCCATCCCGAGTTCAAGTCCCGTCCGACCCGGCCGGCACCGCTCTTCCGGGAGTTCGTCGGCGCGGCGCTCGTGCGTTCGCGGGAGCGCGGTCGGAACCGCGTCGAGCTCTCGCACTAGCTGTTGGCTGCAGACGTCCTCGATCTGTTTCTGGAGCTGGCTTCGATCAGTAGCCCCTCGGGGCAGGAGCGTGCGGTCGCCGACCGCGTGCTCGCCTACCTGCGTCACCTGAGCCTCGACCCGACCGAGGACGCGACGGGCGCTTCGATCGGGTCGACCATGGGCAACATCCATGTTCAGATTCCGGCGACCGCTCCGGGTGAGCCCATCTTCCTCTGTGCCCACCTCGACACCGTTCCGCCGGTGGCTCCGATCGAGCCGGTCGTCGTGGACGGGGTCGTCCGCAACGCCAACGAGGCGATCCTCGGCGGCGACAACAAGTCGGCTGTCGCCGTCATGCTCGAAGCAGCCCGCCGCGTGCTCGTCGAAGGGCGGTCGCACGCCGGGCTGGAGCTGCTCTTCACCTCGAAGGAGGAGGTCGGGCTGGTCGGTGCGTACGCGTTCGACCACACGAGGCTTACGGCACGCATCGGGTACGTCTACGACCAGGCGGCCCCGATCGGCGAGATCATCCTTGGCGCACCCTCGGCCCACAACATGGAGGTCACCTTCCACGGCAGGGCCTCGCATGCCGGCATGTACCCGGAGGAGGGCCGGTCGGCGATTGCCGCAGCAGCACGAGCGATCGCCGAGCTGCGCCTTGGCCGAGTCGATCCAGAGTCGACTGTGAACATCGGTCTGATCGACGGTGGCACCGCCGCGAACATCGTGCCCGAGTGGTGTCGAATCGTCGCCGATGTCCGCTCGCACGACGATCGCAAGCTCGCGGATCTGATCCAGGAGATGCAGGACGCGATGGGCCTCGCCGCCGGCGCCGCCGAGTGCGAGGTCACGACGAAGCTCAACAGCGGGTACCGCGGCTACCGCTTCAAGCGCGACGACCGCGCGGTCGTTCTCGCAGCGGCAGCACTCGAGGCGTGCGGATTCGCTCCGACCTACGCGCTCTCCGGAGGAGCAGCCGACGCGAACGTGTTCAACGAGCGCGGACTGGCCTGCGTCAACCTCGCAAACGGCATGGTCGACATCCATACGCCTGACGAATCGATCGCTGTCGCCGATCTCGAGGCGATGGTCGACGTGACGCTTGCTCTCCTCGACGCGGCGCGGGGCCCCAAGTGACACGCCGTCCTGACCGGCGCGCTAGGTTGGCCTGATGGACGCTGCGTTCCTCGACACGCTGCGCTGCCCCTTCTGCCGGGTCGCGGTTGCGCGCACCGATGACACCCTGATCTGTCCGAGTTGCAAGCGCTCCTACCCGATCGAGCGTGGGATTCCCCTGATGCTCCATCGTGATCTCCCTGGCGCAGCGGAGAAGCTCGGCGAGATGGCGGGCTGGGTCGAGAAGGCGCGCGCGGAGGGCTGGTACGAGCCCGACGACCACATCGACTCGCACCTGCCGTACCTCGTCCGTGACCTCGGCTGGGAGGACGCAACCTGGCTTGCCAACGGCCATTCCTTCACGGTGCTGCTCGACGACTACATCGGCGACCGGCGCGGTCTCCGCGTGCTCGAGGTCGGCGCTGCGAAGGCCTGGGCGGCGCCGTACTGGCGTGAGCGCGGCTGCGACTACGTGGCTACCGACATCCTCGTCGACGAGAAGATTGGCCTCGGGCGTGGCGCGTTCTACGGTGACTTCGGCCGGGTTCAGGCAGACGGTGAGCATCTGCCGTTCGCCGACGGCACCTTCGATGTCACGTACTGCTGCGCGACCCTGCATCACGCCCTCGACCTTCCGGCCATGGTTGCCGAGATGTCACGGGTCACGAAGCCCGGAGGCGTCGTCGCCGGCCTGAACGAGGGTACGAAGGGCGTCGGGCGCAGCTCCGACAACCCGGGTCAGTCTGCCGAGAAGGAGCTCGGAATCAACGAGCACGTCCACACGATCTGGGCTTACGTCGCCGCCTTCGTCCGTTCGGGTCTTGTCATCCGCCGCATGGAGCGCTCGGACGGCTGGCCGCCCGGCCGTCTTGGCAGCAAGATCGCCAGGTTGCCGAAGATCGGCCAGACGCTCGGGACACTCCTCCACCTCTCTGCAGGTGAGTACAGCGGTGTCACGATCTATGCCCGCAAGCGCGGCTGACCCGGCGCCGAACGGATCGGCCGCGACGGAGCCGACGGTGACTCCGCCGCGACGGCGCACCCTGTTCGACCGGATCTTCGGGTCAATCCAGCTCCTCGGCGCCGGTCTCGTGATCGTCGTCTTCTACGTCGTCGAGGCGCACCTGCGAACGACGGTCTGGCTGTTCACCGACGAGCTCGAGTGGTCGCAGCTCTCTCGGGCGATCGCCACGACCGGGCAGGCGGCTCGCCGGGGGACGCCGATCTACTTCCAGTCGGTCTACGCCTACCTGATTGCGCCGGCGTGGTGGATCCACTCGACCGCATCGGCCTACGCCCTGATCAAGGTGATCAACACCGTCGTCATGTGCACCGCGGCGATCCCCGCCTACTTGCTGGCGCGGATGCTTGTCTCACGCCGAGCGTCGCTCATCACCGCCTCGCTCACGGTCGCGATCCCGCCGATGTCGTACGCGACCTCGATCGTGCCCGAGCCGCTTGCCTACCCGTGGTTCGCGCTCACGGCTCTGCTCGCCATCCGTGCGCTCGCGTCACCGACGCGCCGCTCGATTGCGATCGCGGTCGCATGCTCGCTTGCGGGCATCTTCGTCCGCGAGCAGTTCATCATCCTGCCCGCGATCCTCTCGCTCGCCGCGGCGGGACTGTGGATCGTGCACGCCGACCCGGGTACGCACGGCCACGGCCCACGTCTGCGGCGGGCCGGGCTCACGGCTTCTCTGATCGTCGCAGCCGTCCTGCTCTTCGACCGTGTTGGGATCATCGGCTACCAGGGCAACCTGGAGCGCTACATCAACGGCCACACGTTCCGTTACGGGGTGCTCGCGCTCGGCGCGCACGCCATCGGGCTGGGGCTCCTGCCGCTGATTGGCGGGTTCGTCTCGACCTGGCTGCCCGAGCGCCGTCCCGATCCCGTCTACCGCGCCTTCGTCGCCTACCTGATGGCGTCCTTCGCTGTCCTTGTGACGTACACCGCGGGGAAGACCACAGCGCTCGCCGGGGTCTACCTTGCCTTGATCGAGGAGCGCAACCTCTTCTACCTCGCACCTCTGCTCCTCGTCGGCAGCGCTCTCGTCGCCGGGGCACGACGGCTTGACTGGCGTGTCGTCGGGCTCGCTACCGGTGCGGTGCTCTACATCACGTGGTCGGAGGAGTTCATCCAGGGCGTCCCGTACTTCGAGGCGCCGGGACTTGGGATCCTGACGATCGCCAACAGGAGCTTCCGCTGGGACATCAAGGACATCCACCTTCTACTCGGTGGTGCCGCCGCGGCCTCGCTCCTGCTGCTTGCCCTCCGCCGCCGTCGCGGAGTGCCGCTGCTCGCCGCCGTCGCGGTGTGCGCATGGATGCTCGCGGGGCAGATCGAGGAGACGATCGGCAACGACTCGCTCGCCAACCGCGTTGTTCACTACCTCCCCGACCAGCGCGACTGGGTCGATCAGGCAACCGGGGGATCAAAGGTGACCTACCTCGGGCAGCTGATGTTCAACGACAACGAGCTCTGGCTGACGGAGTTCTGGAACCGCTCGGTGAGTCACGTCGCGAGTCTCGATGGTACGGCCCCCGGCCCGGGCCCGGTCAGTGGTCCCGGCGTGATCGGAACGGACGGTGAGCTCTCGCACCCGACGGGTGACCCGTACGTGCTCGCCGGAAACGGGGTGCACCTCGAGGCCGAGCTCGTCGCATCGCGGAACGGGCTGAACCTCTACCGCCTCGACGGATCGTGGCGGCTGCGCGACGAGCTTCAGCAGGTGTTCGCCGACGGGTGGGCGCCCGACTGGTGCACCTACACCTTCTTTGCCAAGCGCGGTCCGGGGACGGTCGTGATTCATCTCTCCCGGGCGGGCTATCGCGGGAATGCGCCTCCCGGCCACGTCACCCTCACCGTCGGGACGGTGCGGCTCGACTCGCACCAGGCGCCGCAGATCGCACGGCTGCTCGCAACTCGGCGAAGCCTCATCCGGAATGGGGTTGCAAAGGTTATCCGGGTTCACGTTGAGCAGACGCCCGTGCGGGTTGTGATCCGCATCACACCGACGTTCCGGGCGGCCGGGAGCGATATCCGTCAGCTCGGCGCCCAGGTCGGCTTCCGCTACGTCCCCGACTCGCCGGCCCCCTGAGATCCGCCTGCGACGCTATCGTTGCCCCGCTGTGCAGATCGGGGTCGCCAAGGAGATCAAGCAGGATGAGTACCGCGTCGCGCTGACGCCCGCGGGCGCGCTCGAGCTGCACAACCGCGGCCACGAGGTTGTAATCGAGACGGGTGCCGGCGACGGTAGCTCGTTCCCCGACGCAGCCTATGAGCGCGTCGGCGCACGGATCGGCTCGGTCGAGGAGGCCTGGGCCGCCGACCTCGTCCTCAAGGTCAAGGAGCCGATCGCGCCGGAGTACGGCCGGCTGCGCGAGGGGCAGACCCTCTTCACGTACCTTCACATCGCGGCTGATGAGCCGCTGACGCGCGCGCTCGTCGACTCGGGCGTCTCAGCCGTCGCCTACGAGACCGTCGAGACGACGTCACGGGCCCTGCCGCTCCTCGCACCGATGTCCGAGGTCGCAGGCCGCCTCGCCTCGCAGGCCGGCGCGTACTTTCTCGAGAAGCCGCTAGGGGGCCGCGGGCTCCTGCTCGGCGGCGTGCCCGGTGTCGCACCAGGCAAGGTCGTGATCATCGGCGGCGGGATCGTCGGCTACAACGCGGCGATCATCGCGCTCGGGCTTGGCGCCCAGGTGACGATCCTCGAGCGGTCGATCGACCGGATGCGCCACCTCGAAGAGATCCTCTCCGGCCGCGTCACACTGCTCATGTCCTCAAGCCTCGAGATCGCGCACTCGGTCGCCGACGCCGACCTGGTGATCGGCGCGGTGCTTATTCCGGGCGCGATTGCCCCGAAGCTCGTGACGCGCGAGATGATCGCCTCGATGCAGCCGGGGGCCGTCGTCGTCGATGTCGCGATCGACCAGGGCGGCTGCTTCGAGACGTCACACGCGACGACGCATTCCGACCCGGTGTACGTGATCGACGGCGTCACGCACTACTGCGTGGCGAACATGCCCGGCGGGGTGCCCATCACCTCGACGAAGTCGTTGACGAACGCGACGCTCCCGTACGTTGAGGCGATCGCTGATCGCGGCCTCGCCGCGGCAGTCTCGGCCGACCCGGCGCTTGCCAAGGGCGTCAACGTGATCGGCGGCAAGGTGACCTACGAGGCAGTCGCGCAGGCGCACGGCCTTGACTTCACGCCGCTTGCCGACGCGATCTAGCCGGTCGGGCGCTCAGGACTTGCGCCTGGAGCCCGGCTTCGGGCTGATCTTCACGACGAGCCAGGTGACGCTCGCAGCGAGCGCGACCATGCAGCAGATGAAGACGACAACGCCGACAAGTCCGAATGCAGTGGCCACGCGCCGTAGGATAGCCCCATGCCACGTGCCTGCGTAATCGTGCTCGACGCGGTCGGCGTCGGAGAGCTCCCCGACGCCGCCGACTACGGCGACCAGGGGTCGAACACCCTCGGTAACGTCGCCGCTGCCGTCGGCGGCCTCGACCTTCCGACGCTTGAAGCACTCGGCCTGGGCAACGTCTTTCCGCTTGACGGCTGCCGTGTTCAGGACGGCGCCCCGGCGGTGGCTGGCCGCCTGGTCGAGCGCTCGCGCGGCAAGGACACGACGACAGGCCACTGGGAGCTGATGGGGATCGTCACGCCAAAGGCGATGCCGACCTATCCGCACGGCTTCCCCGACGACGTGATCGACCCGTTTATGAACCAGACGGGTCGTGGCGTGATCGGAAACGTCCCGGCGAGCGGCACGGAGATAATCCAGGAGCTCGGTGCGGAGCATCAGAAGACGGGCAAGTGGATCGTCTACACGAGCGCCGACTCGGTCTTCCAGATCGCAGCGCACGAGGACACGGTGCCGCTCGAGGAGCTGTACGAGGCCTGCCGGGTCGCTCGTAGCATCCTCGTAGGCAAGCACGCCGTCGGCCGCGTGATCGCGCGGCCGTTCAACGGAGAGCCGGGCAACTACCAGCGCACGGCGAACCGCCACGACTTCTCACTCGAGCCCGGTCGCCCGAACTACCTCTCACACATTCGCGCGGCGGGGAACACCGTCTATGGCGTCGGGAAGATCTTCGACATCTTCGCGGGCTGCGACGTCGACGAGTCGTTCCCGACCAGGTCGAACGTCGAGGGGATCCAGAAGACCGAGGAGCTGCTGCAGACGGTCGATGAGGGGCTGATCTTCGTCAACCTCGTCGAGACCGACATGCTCTGGGGGCATCGCAACGACCCCGAGAACTTCCATCGCTGCCTGCAGGACTTCGACCGTCGGCTGCCCGACCTGCTCGAGGCGCTTCGGCCCGGCGACCTGCTGATCCTGACCTCGGATCACGGCTGCGACCCGACGACACCGTCGACCGACCACTCGCGCGAGCACGCGCTTCTGCTGGCCTACGTCCACGGGCGCAACGCCGACGGGCGGATCTACGTGGGCGGCGAGTTCGCCGACGTCGGCGCAACCGTCAACGCCTGGCTCGGCGGCAAGAGTGGCGGCCGGGGCCTTCCCGGCAAGCCCATCGTCGAGCGGTAGACGCTCCGTGATCCGGCCGGCAGAGCTGATCCAGCGCAAGCGTGACGGCGAGGAGCTCGGGTCGGACGAGATTGCAGAGCTCGTGCTCGGGTACGCCCGAGGCGAGGTTCCGGACTACCAGCTCGCCGCGTTCTGTATGGCCGTCTACTTCCGCGGGCTCTCATCGCGTGAGACCTATGCGCTGACCGACGCGATGATTCGCAGCGGCGAGACGCTCGACCTCGGCGCCGCGCTCGGCCGCAAGGTGGTCGACAAGCACTCGACGGGTGGGGTGGGGGACAAGACCTCGCTCGCCGTCGGCCCGATCGTCGCGGCGTGTGGCGTCCCGTTCGGGAAGATGAGCGGTCGCGGGCTCGGTCACACCGGGGGCACGCTCGACAAGCTCGAGTCGATCCCCGGCTTCCGGATCGAGCTGTCACACGACGAGTTCATTGCGCAGGTGCGCCACGTCGGGATGGCCATCGTCGGCCAGACAGCAAATCTCGTCCCTGCCGACAAGATGCTGTATGCCCTGCGCGACGTGACGGCGACGGTCGATCAGATGTCTCTGATCGCCGCCTCGATCATGTCGAAGAAGCTCGCAGCGGGCGCGCAGGCGATCGTGCTCGACGTCAAGGTCGGCGACGGTGCGTTCATGAAGACCCTGGATGACGCCCGCACCCTGGCCGAGACGATGATCTCGCTCGGCGTGCACGCCGGTCGCAAGGTCGTGTGCCTGCTCACAGACATGGATCAGCCACTCGGGGGTGCCGTCGGCAACGCCCTCGAGGTGAGGGAGGCACGGGCGACCGTTCGTGGCGATGGCCCGGCCGACTTCACCGAGCTCGTCCTCGACGCCTGCGCACGGCTGATCTCTCTCTCCGACCTCGGAATCGACCCGCTTGAGGGAAGGCGCCGGGCCGAGGCGGCGATCGCCGACGGCTCCGCCGAGGCGGTCTGGTGCCGCTGGATCGAGGCTCAGGGTGGAACCTCCGACGAGTCGGCGCTCGAGGCCGCGCCGGTCGTGCGGACGGTCACGGCGCCACGCTCCGGGATGATCGAGCGGCTCGGCGCGATCCAGGTTGGCAACGCGGCGCTCCACCTGGGCGCCGGTCGGCGAGCCAAGGATGACTCGATCGATCACGCGGTGGGCGTGGTGTGCCTGCGCAAGCGGGGCGACGCGGTTGAGACCGGCGAGCTCCTTGCCGATGTCCACGCACGCGACGAGACGTCGGCCTCGGAGGCCGCGGCCGATGTCCTGGCGGCGTACTCGATCGGCGACGGCCCCGTGGCGGCGCGCTCGGTGCTGATCGAAGTCATCGAGTAGCACCCGCCGCGCGGCCACGAGGCGGCTAGCGTGTCGGGGGTGCCCGAGCTGCCCGAGGTCGAGAGCGTTCGTCGGCGACTCGCGCCCGTGCTCGAAGGACGCCGCATCGACGCCGCCCAGATCAACGACGCACGGCTGACGCGCCCGGTCGATCCCGCCGAGGTCGCACGCGCGCTTGTCGGTGAGCGGGTCGCCACGCTCGACCGGCGCGGTAAGTATCTGATCGTTCGCTTCGAGGACGGCGCCGCGCTGCTTGTTCATCTGCGGATGACGGGCTCGTTGCGACACGCACCCGCGGGCGAGCTTCCGGCGGACGCGCACCGGCGGGCGGTCGTGCGGCTCGATGACGGCTCCGAGGTCGCCTACCGGGATGTTCGTCGCTTCGGCACCTGGGATCTCTTCGCGCCCGGCGAGGTCGACCGGTACATCGACGCGCGGCTCGGCCCCGAGCCGATCGGCCCGGCCTTCACCTCGGCTCATCTCGCCGCGCGTCTCACCGGTCGCCGCTCACCGATCAAGGCGGCGATCCTCGATCAGCGGACGATCGCCGGAGTCGGAAACATCTATGCCGACGAGGCGCTCTGGCGTGCACGTCTGCACCCGCTGCGGGAGGCCGGCGGCCTCGACCGGGCCGAGATCAGGTCGCTCTACCGCGCGATCCGCCACGTGCTCGAACTGGGGATCAGGCGTCAGGGCTCAACGCTCCGCGACTACGCGTTGCCCGACGGCGGCGAAGGGGGGATGCAGCATGAGTTTCGCGTCTACGGCCGCGGCGGTGAGCCGTGCGAGCGCTGCGGCCGCCCAATCGTCAAGATCCGCGCAGCCGGGCGCGGCACGTGGTTGTGCCCTTCGTGTCAGCCGGCCGGGACCCGCTAGAGAAGCCAGGGGAGCAGCCGCCGGGGCGTCCGCGCCCGGTACTCGGCGTAGTCCGCGTAGTGCGCGAGGAGCCAGGTCTCTTCCCGGCGTGCCTTGAACGTGAAGACGCCGACGAGGGCCGCTGTCGGCACGAGCCCGAGCGGGGCGGAGCCAAGCGACCAGCCGGCGGCCATCAGGATGACCCCGCCGTAGATCGGATGGCGCACGAGGCGGTAGACGCCGCCGCGACGCAGCGTCGCCCCGGCCCGAGGCTTCGGAAGCGGCGTCAGCGACCGTCCGAGCGTTCGCCCGCCCGCCACCGCAAGCACGAGGCCGACACCGGCCAGAATGACTCCCGCTACCGCGGCGCCTCCGCTGAACGCGCCGGGCCAGCCGACTCCGGCGTACCGCGCACCGATGACGAGCGCCAGGGTTGCAAACTGCAGCACGACCCAGCCCTCGCCGCGCGGGCCGAGGTTGGGAATGCGTCGTTGAGTGGCGGCAGACAGACGGCGAGCGTACGACGCCGGGCGGGTGGCCGGGGGCTGCCGATGTCCGCTCTAGACTTGTCTGCAGTGGCCCGCCGCCCGTACAAGACCGAGGCGATCGTCCTTCGGTCGCTCCGCTTCTCCGAGGCCGACCGGATCCTGCACCTCTACACGCTCGACCGCGGCCGGATCAGCGCGATCGCGAAGGGTGTACGCAAGACGAAGTCGCGGTTCGGCGCGCGCCTGGAGCCGCTCTCGCACGTCGAGCTCGTTCTGCACGAGGGCTCCGGTGAGCTGCAAACAGTTACGGGCGTCGAGCTGATTCGCTCCCACCACGCGGTACGCGACGACACCTACCGCCTCGGGATCGGACTCCTCGGTGCCGAGGCGATGCTACGGCTGTTCGCCGAGCCCGAGGCGAACCCACGGGCGTTCGCCGCGCTGACGAAGTTCCTCGACGTTCTCGACGAGGCCCCGACGCGGCCGGGGTCAAGGCCCGAGCTCGACCCGCTTGCGCTCTCGTTCCAGCTGAAGCTTCTTTGGGTGTCGGGCTATCTGCCGCACCTGACCGGGTGTGTCGAGTGCGGTGAGCACGAGGATCTGGTCGGCTTCTCGCCGCGCGCCGGCGGCGCCGTCTGTCGTCTCCACGCCCGCGGCTCGATCAGTCTGTCCCCTGAGGGGCTCTCCGGAATCGAGCAGCTTCTCTCGGCTCCGATGGCCGATGCGCAGGCGGCCGCGATCGGTGATCGCGCCGAGCGCGAGGCCCATGCGGTGATCACGTCGACCTACGAGGAGCACGGCGGCTTCCGCTTGCGCACACTGTCAGCGTGATCCGCGACCTCGGCGATGGCTACGAGCTCGACTACGACCCGGCCCGCATCGACGTCGCCGCAGTCCACCGCTACATCGCCGAGGAGTCGTACTGGGCTCCGGGGCGCCCGTACGAGGTGATGCAGACGATGATCCGCGAGGCCCACCGCGTCGTCGGTCTCTACCATCACGGCGACCTGATCGGCTTCTGCCGCGCCGCCCGCTGCTCACCCGGCGTGATGTACCTCGCCGACGTCTACGTCCTCGACACGCACCGCGGCCGCGGCCTCGGTGTCGAACTCGTCCGTGAGATGGTCGAGCGCGGCCCGCTGCGCGACTCCCGCTGGCTCCTCACCACAACCGACGCCCACAGCCTCTATCGCAAGCTCGGCTTCACCGATCCGAGCGTGAAGGTGCTGGAGCGAACGCCGAGCCAGGGGTAACGGCATAGGGACGCTCGCGCAGGCGACAGCCCACGTACCCAGCGACCCTTAGATCATCTGACCGCGACGGGGCCTGACGCGGAGGCCTGGTTCGTGCGAACCTTCGCGGTGATCGTCTCGGTGTACGTTCCGGCCTTCAGGTGTCACCCGACCGGACCACGTTGCCGACCTTCCGGCAGTTGTGCGTGTCGGCCATGAGGTTGACCTCACAGCCGTTGCAGGCAACGCCGTCCGCGTCGGCATATCCAGACGCACAGACGGCACTCGGGGCGAGCGAGCCCGACGCGTGGGCAGCGAGCCCCGCCGGTCAAGACGAGTGGCTCGCTCCTCGGCATGCGCGTGCGATGGGCGACTCCAGGAGCCCCGTGCGATGCGCAATCCTGTGGTGCAGATGCGCGCGTCATGTCTTGCGATCGCCGTCCTCGTGCTCACGCTCTCCTCGAGTCCAGGTGGGCTCGCCACGACCGGCTACAGGCTGCAGGACGCCGCCTGGACGCGACCCCCGAGCGGGTCAGCATTCAGCGTGAACGCCCACGGAGTCGCCGTACACCCGGCGCACCTCTACGTCTACCTCGACCAGCAGCCATGCCAGCTGACGCGGACGAGCGAGGCGACTCGCGTCAATGGCACGACGTTCAAGGCCGGGCAGTCCTCCTTCAGGGACACAAGACGAGCGCTGGTCACGCTGTGGATCTCCGGCCGCTTCAACCGGTCGTTCACCGCGAACGCCGGTAACACTGCCCAGCGTGAGTACGCATGCGCGTACCTGACGACGCCGAACGCTCACGGCCAGTACCGCGTCACCGCAGCACGCGCGTCGAGCGCGTACACCGTGACAGGCTGACCCTCGAGCTGCCCGTTGATGAAGAGTGACACGTGAGCCCCGTCAGAACGGGACGCGCAGGAGCCAGAACACCGTCATCCCGACGGCAATCCCGACCCACAGCAGCCGGGTACGCCACGCTGCAGCAGCCGCGACCGCTGCGGCGGCAACGCGGATGCCGCCTTCGTGCCGATGCCCTTGCAGAGCAGGGGTGACGAGCGCCGCAAACACGGCGATCGGGACGAAGCGCAGGAAGCGCAGCCAGAAGGCGGGCAGGTCGGTGTGGAGGGCGAGTCCGGCGTAGCGGGAGCCGAAGGTGACGGCGACCATGCCGACCAGGGTCAGCCAGAATCCGGTGGCGCTCATGCGACCTCCCGGGCTGCGTCGTCGAGGTTGAGGCCGCGGTCGACCAGGGTGCCGCGCGTGAGGTAGGCACCAAGCAGACTCCCGCCGATCCCCGTGACGAGGATGGGGAGGCCACCAGGGAGGATCTGAGCAAGGCCGAACGCGAGGGCACCCGACACGAGAGCGACCACAAGCTCGACCCGCGTGCGAACAAGTGGGACGAGGAGCGCCAGGAACGCGAGGGGGAAGATCAGGTCGACCCCGAGCCGCGCCGGGTCCGGAATCGCCGCGCCGATCACAAACCCGCCGAGCGTCGCGAGGTTCCACATCGCAAACAGGCTGAGCTCGGCGCCGAGCAGGAACGAGAACGAGCGCTCACGGGCGGCTGCAACCACGCCGAACGCCTCGTCGGTGAGGAAGAAGGCTGCAACCGGTCGCTCGCGGCGGGTGAGCGGAAGCTCGCGTCCCAGGGAGAGGCCGTACAGCACGTGGCGCACGTTCAGAAGGAGCGTCGCCAGCACTATCTCAAGCCCTGCCGCACCGGCCGCAAAGAGCCCAACCGCGCTGAACTGCGCGCTCCCGGCGAAGACGAGCACCGACAGCGCCTGCGTCTCGAGGAGCGAGAGGCCTGCGCTACGCGCCGTGACCGCGTAGGCGACCGCGAACGGGATCACGCCGAGCCAGAGCGGCGCGAGGATCCAGAAGCCGCGCCTGAATGCGGCCTTCCTGCCGCCCGAGGTGGTCATGTGCAGTGACCCGAAACGACCGTCATCACCGCACAGTTGCAGACGCGAGGTCTCTCGGTTGCCGGGAGGCGCATGTCCGTCCACGCCCGTTGGTAGGACAGATACGCACGATGCGTCGCTCTCTCCGTCATTACGCTCTGACCATGTCGGTGCGCCCGCTCCTTGCCGCGCTCCTCCTCGCGGGGGTCGCCGCCGCACCCGCCAGCGCAGCAGCACACCGGAAGTCGCTCGTGATCACCGTGAAGGCGCTCCCGATCATGGCCGTGCAGCATGACCGGGCCCCGAAGGGCCTCAGCAAGGGCGATCTCTTCACCGGGCGCGACCGGCTCACGAACATGGCAGCGCAGTTCGGCAAGAAGACGGGCGCAGCCGTCGGATCCGACCGTTGGACTCTCGCGTTGACGAGCTCAAGTGCCGGGGTGCTCGCTGGCACGGCAACGTTCCCCGGTGGGACAGTCTCGTTCAAGGGCCCGGGACGGCTCGGTGCTGTTGCGCGGATCCCGGTGACCGGCGGGACAGGTGCGTTTGCCGGCGCCCAGGGATCGATGCTCGCCGGCACAGGCCAGACGCCGCTTAACACCTACACGCTGACGCTGCCGTAGCCCCACCGGCGAGGAGCCGTCAGCGCGCCTCGGAGATCATCAGCGAGTTTCCGTCGTGATCGCGGAAGAAGAAGAGCAGCGGCACCTCGCCGTCGCCACGACCTCTCTTTGCGTCGATTTGAGGCAAGAGTAGAACGGATCTCGCTGTGCCAGTTACGCCGTTTGCCTACGCTCCGCAGCGACAACGTAACGAGCGAGGGGGCAAGACGAGATGACAGACACGGTGCCGGTGAAGACGACGACGCAGTTCGTGCTGCTCTCGGTGAAGCACGACGCCGCCTACTGGTCGCCCGCGACGATGGCGCAGGCCGTTCATGACCTCGGCCTGCTCGAGGCGCCGACCGAGGACGCCCTCGCCGCGTTCACCGACGCCGTCTTGCACGCGCTGATCGGGAAGGCCGCCGAACGCTTCTGGGCAAGCGACGCCGTCACACCGACGCGTGCCGCGTCGATTCGTGCCGCCTGCCGTGCTCTCCACGACCTCACCTTCGAGGTCTACGAGCAGACCATCGCCGGAACGCCGCCAGCCCCGGCCTGAGCCGCTCGGCAAACGTGCTCTAGACTGATCTCCGCATGGATCGCGAAAAGCCACTGATCGAGAAGCCCGACGGCGATCCGCCGTTTGACCTCCGGATCGAGGACATGATCGTCGGCGACGGCGATGAGGCCGTCGACGGGAAGCGCTGCACGGTGCACTACGTTGGTGCATCGTTCCTGCGGGGCGACGAGTTTGATGCGTCGTGGGATCGCGGTGAGCCGTTCTATTTCACGCTCGGCAAGGGTCATGTGATCGTTGGCTGGGACAAGGGCGTCGCCGGGATGAAGGTTGGCGGCCGCCGCAAGCTGTTCGTTCCCTCCGCGATGGCCTACGGCGCACGCGGTGCAGGCGGTGTGATCAAGCCTCACGATCCGCTCGTCTTCATCGTCGATCTGCTCGCCGTCGACTGACAGTCGCCACGCGATCGATGAGCACGCCGCCGGTACGTTTGCGGCGATGAGTGCAATCCGCCTGCCGGGCGACCATCCAGCCCGCACCCTCCTGGCCAACGAGGTTCACGCGCGTCCGCCTGCGCCCGTCTCGGCGCCCGCTGCGGTCTCCGGGCTCGCACTCCTCGGTGCCTCGCCGGGTGAGTCGTACGCCCACCTGCGCGCGCTGGCTGCGACCGCTGGCCAGGATCTCCCTGAGACGGTTCCAACACACATCGTCGTCGACCTCGGCGAGGTGCGGATCAGCTGGGCCCGCCACGGCGAGTTCGTGCGGTTCACCTTCATCCACCCGCTTCCGGGAGCGACGATCGAGGGTCTCAGCGTGTTCCCAACCGCCTTCGACGCACTCCCGGCCGACTGGCTGGCGTCGCTTCCCGGCGAGACGATCGCGGCGATCGACATTGCGCTATTCCCCGACTGCGCCGACCCGCTCGCGATCGGACCGGTGACGCCGTGGTTTGACGGGAGCGCGCTTGCCGGAGCCGTGATCCTGGACGGAGCGGGGAGGATCTTCACCGACTTTCTTCCTCGCAGCGACGACGGCGGTGCAAGACGCACCCGCTGGATCGTCCTCGACACCGCGATGGGGCCCGCACAGGTCGCCCGGGTCATTCAGCGCGTGCTCGAGATCGAGATCTACCGGATGGTCGCGCTGCTCGCGCTCCCGCTTGCCCGGACGGCGCTGCCGGCGCTCGAGCAGATCGAACGGCGACTCGCCGAGATCACCGCTGCCACCGCAGCGCTTCACGGCGAGGTCGACAACGTCCAGTCCCAGCGCGAGGAGCGGCGTCTACTCGACGAGCTCACCCGCGTCGCCGCCGAGGTCGAGAACTCGGTCGCCGAGACGGCGTTCCGCTTCTCTGCCGGCCAGGCCTACTGGAAGCTCGTCCGCTCTCGGGTGGCGGAGCTCCGCGAGCAGCGGATCGGCGGCATGCGCACGATTGGCGGCTTCCTCGGGCGGCGCCTCGCCCCAGCAATGAACTCCGCGGCCGCCGCCGCGCAGCGCCAGGAGGAGCTCTCGGCCCGGATCGAGCGCGCGAGCACGCTGCTGCGCACCCGCGTCGATATCGCGCTCGAGGAGCAGAACCAGAAGCTCCTCGCAGCGATGGACAGGCGCAGCCAGACCTCGCTTCGGATCCAGCAGGCAGTCGAGGGGCTCTCGGTCGCGGCGATCACCTACTACGCCGCGAGCCTCGTCTCCTACTTCGTCAAGCCGTTCAAGCACGTCTGGCCGAGCCTTAACACCGACTGGGTCGTCGCCGGGGCGATCCCGGTGCTCGCGTTTGCCTCGTGGCGCGTTCTCGAGAAGATGCGCGCCGGATTCCACGAGTAGCGGCGTCCGCTGCTGTGACCATGCTGGCCTGGATGAGCGCGACCCCGGCGGCACCGCACGACCGCCTCGCCGCCGCCGTGCACGAGACACGCGACGACGCCGCACCGTTTGCCCTCGCCGCCGCTGGTGTCCTCGTTGCACTCGCCCTCGTCAGCCGGCACGCTCACTGGGAGCTGCTCGGGCAGCAGATCTGGTGGATCTGGCTCCTCGTTGCCGTGCCGTACCTGCTGCTCGCGAGCGTGCTGCTCTTCGGCCTGTCGCGGCTCACGCGCCACGACCGCCGACGCGACGTCGTGATCGGGCTGCTCGCGCTCGTGTGGATCTTCAACTTCGCCGGTGTCGTCGTCCTCGTCATCTCACTCATTGCGCACTCGGGGGTGCACATGACCGGCCGTCAGTTGCTCTTCAGCGGCGGCGCCGCGTGGGCGACCGACGTCATTGCCTTCGGGCTAGCCTTCTGGGAGCTCGACTGTGGCGGGCCGGTCGCGCGAGCGCTCTCAGCCGAGCCACGCAAGCCCGACTTCCAGTTCCCGCAGGACGAGAACCCGCAGCTTGCCCGGGAGGGGTGGGCGCCGCGGCTCTGGGACTACTTCTACGTCTCGCTCACAAACGGGATCGCATTCAGCCCGACCGATGCGATGCCGATGACTCGCCCGGCCAAGATGCTGATGGGCGCCGAGTCGACGCTCTCGGCGGTCACGGTGCTGCTCGTCGCTGCGCGCGCCGTGAACATCCTCACGTAGCTCACCCTCCGGGCACAGGGGTGCTACCGCCTACCCTGTCGGCGTGAGCGAGTCGACCAGTGGGAACCGCGGAGGGGCGCCCGAGCGCACCGCCGAGGAGATCGCAGCCGAGCTGAAGGCTGCTACCGACCTGCTCGAGACGGTCGTGCGCGACCGGACGCTGCTCGGTGGACTCACCGTCGAGGAGCGCACGCGCCTGCTTGCCGTCGCCGCGGATCTCTACAACCCCGACCTGATCCAGCGGCGCCGCTCGAACAAGGAGCAGCGTCGCCGCGAGAAGAACGAGCGCAAGGCCCGCAACGAGGCCGTCCTCGCCGAGACGGGGATGCGCGTTCTACGCGAGCGGCCCGTCTTCACGACACCAAACGTCTTTCCGCCCGCAGGGTTCGAGCAGGCCGAGGTCGACGGTGATCCCGAGTTTCGCGAGCTGATCGAGCCGAAGTACTGCTACGTGTGCAAGGAGCCGTACACCGAGCTCCACCCGTTCTACGACCAGCTCTGCCGCGCCTGCGGCGGCTTCAACTACGACAAGCGCGGCGAGAACGCGGACCTCTCGGGCCGGGTCGCGCTGCTCACGGGCGGACGCGTGAAGATCGGCTACCAGGCGGGGATCAAGCTGCTGCGCGCCGGGGCACACCTGATCGTGACGACGCGGTTCCCCCGCGACTCGGCCGAGCGTTACGCCGCCGAGGCCGACTTCGAGGAGTGGGGGGACAGGCTCGAGATCTTCGGCCTCGACCTGCGCCACACCCCGAGCGTCGAGGGGTTCTGCGCGCACCTGCTCGACACGCGCGACCGACTCGACTTCATCGTCAACAACGCGTGCCAGACCGTCCGGCGTCCGGCCGACTTCTACCGCCACATGATGGAAGGCGAGACCGCCGCAGCCGCCGCGATGCCCGGGCACGTGCGCGAGCTGCTCGGCGAGTACGAGGGGCTTCGCCGCCACGACATGCTCCCTGCCGTCGCCGGCGATGGTGCAACGCCCGCGCTCGTCGGCGTGACACACTCGGCCGCGCTCTCCCAGGTGGCGCTGCTGCCCGAGGATCTTGCCGGCAACACCGATCTCTTCCCCGAGGGGCAGCTCGACCAGGATCTCCAGCAGGTCGACCTGCGCGAGCGGAACTCCTGGCGGCTCCTGATGCACGAGGTCTCGTCGGTTGAGCTGCTCGAGACGCAGCTCGTGAACGCCGTCGCACCGTTCGTGCTGAACGCCCGCCTGAAGCCGCTCATGACCCGAACGCCCGAACGCGACAAGCACGTCGTCAACGTCTCTGCGGTCGAAGGGCAGTTCTACCGGCGCTTCAAGACGACCCGGCATCCGCACACGAACATGGCGAAGGCCGCGCTGAACATGATGACCCGCACCTCGGCGGCCGACTACTACAGCGACGGGATCCACATGAACAGCGTCGATACCGGCTGGGTGACCGACGAGGATCCGGTGCAGATCGCGGTTCGCAAGACCGCCGAGCACGGTTTTCGGCCGCCGCTCGACATCGTCGACGGCGCCGCCCGCATCGTCGATCCGATCATTGCGGGCTTCAACACCGGCGAACATGTGTGGGGGAAGTTCCTGAAGGACTATCGTCCTACCGACTGGTGAGCGTTCCGACCCTCTACTTCATGCCTGGCACCGCCGCGATGGCGCCGCACGCGGCGCTCGAAGAGGCCGGTGTCGGGTACACCCTCGAGCGTGTCGTGCGCGAGAACGGCGTGGCGAGCCCCGAGTACCTGGCGATCAACCCGCTCGGCCGGGTGCCCGCATACGTCGACGGCGACCTCGTGCTCTGGGAGTCGGCCGCCGTCTGCATCCACATCGCCGACACGAACCCAGACGCCGGCCTGCTGCCGCCGTCTGGCACCGCGGCACGGGCGGTCTCGCTGCGCTGGCTCATCTACTTCACAAACACCGTGCAGTCGACGTTCCTGAACCATGCGTATCCGTCACGTGTTGTCGGCCCGGACGAGGCGGCGGCCGCAGCAGTCGTCGCAGGGACAGGGCGTGCACTCGACGCGGCGTTCGATCACGTCGACGCGCTCCTCGGGACTGGCCCGTACCTGCTCGGCGAGACGTTCTCGGTCGCCGACATCTACCTGCACATGCTCACCCGCTGGTGTCGGCGTCTGCCGCGCAAGGCCTGGTCGCTTCCAAACGTCGGCGCGCACTACGCGCTGGTCAGCGAGCGGCCGTCGGTCGTGCGAATGCTCGAGGCGCAGGGCATCGCTGCGTACCCCGACGACTTCTAGGCGAGATCAGGGCGTGACGACGGTTACGCGGTACCGCACAGCAGCGTAGGCCTTGTAGGTCTCACCGCGGGTGAGGCCGTAGACGATCGTCGTCGTGCCGAGGCCGACGGCGCGATACACGAGCACGACGCTCTGCCCGACGTCGGCCTCCCAGAGGGGCACCGCAACCTTGTTGTTCACCGGGTGGGCACCGCGCCAGACAAGTCCGGTCGACGTAGACCGCGAGGCGAGCGCGACCGAGAAGAGGTTGCCCTTCGGCACACGCATCACCACGACCGGCCCGGCGGGGAGCGGCCCGACCGGCGGGGCCGAAGCCGTCGCAGCGGAGGCCAGCACGCCGGTTGCGGCGGCGACGGCGACGGCGAATCTGAGGTTCCGTGATCCACGCACGAATCCATCCTGGACTGCCAGCCCGCTCGTCACATCGGCGTTGCCCCGCCGGTCGGCGCGGGCAACTACCGATGTCACGCCAGCATCGGCCGCGCTCGGCCCGGATGCGACACTGCACGACATTTCAAGCAGGGTGGGGGAGAGATGAATCGCGAAGAGCTTCGTGCACAGCAGGGCCCGTTGAATGACCTCTACGGTGAGCAGCCGGAGGCAGCGCTCGTCACGCTGAGCGCCACCGGCACTCTCGGCGAAGGGATCACCTGCTCGGTCAACACCGGCCGTGCCCTGGCCAAGGCGGGCCTGCATCCGGCAACCGGCGGCGACGGCCTGTCGCTCTGCTCAGGCGACACGCTCCTGCACCTGACGGAGCGCTACTGCGTCGTCGACCAGACCCTCACCGCCGGACACGCCCTCACCGCAAGCTGGGAGCGAGTCGGGCGCTGACGTCGCACCGACGCCCGAGGCGCTGTCCCCGAACGGGGACTGTCCCTGGGTTCCCCGGGTTCCGTCGACCTCGAAAACCGGGACAGTCCGCCAACAGGCGGGGTAGTTTCTCGACGAGCGGCCGGTCGAGGGCGGCGACAGTTGCGTGCGCCACCGTCCCACCATCGAGCTACCCCGCGAGCTGCCGCGCCAGGAACTCGAGCGCGAGGGGGTACCGCCAGCTCGTGCCGCGGTGAGTGCCTTCGAAGAGCTCGAAGTGCACAACGTCCTCTGCGACGCCAGCGGCCGTGACCGCATCGCGGAAGGCGACGGCGCCGAGGTCGAGGTGGTACTCGTCGTTTCGACCCGCGTCGATCCAGATGCCGCGGGCGGCGCGGAGGGCGTTGCCGCACTCGGCGGCGATGTGGATCGGATCACAGGCGAGCCAGCGGTCGAACACCTCCGGGATGATCTCGCCGGTGTCGATCCGGAACGGCAGCTCGACGGTGCCGTCGGGGCGTGGGGAGTACGCGGCCGCCTCGGTGTAGACGGACAGGAGCACCGGGTCGATCGCGTTTGTGAGGACGGGGCGGCCTGAGCGGAAGTCTGCCCAGAACGCGTCGAAGGAGCCGTCGTAGCGGTTGCGCAGCGCCTGGGCTGCGGGGGCGAACTCGCGGGCGAGCGAGACCTCGAAGAGCGCATCACCAGCATGCGTGGCGAACGCACCGAAGAGGTCGGGGCGGCGCATGCCCCACACCATCGCGCCGTACCCGCCCGATGACTTGCCGTGCACGCCGCGGTGAGCCGCCTCGGGCAGCGTCCGGAACCGCTCGTCGACGAACGGCACGACCTCGTCGCAGAGGTACGTGCCGTAGTTCCCGATCGCGGGAGAGTCGATGAACTGCGAGCCGCCGATCGCGGTGAACGCGTCGACGAGAACCAGGATCGCGTCGATCTCCGCCTCCTCGATCAGCTGCGGAAACGTCTTCGCGAAGGGGGAGACGTTGAACCACGCGCGCACCATCCCGGTGAGGCCCTGCAGCAGGTAGATCGTCGGGTAGCGGCGGTCGGAGCCGGCGTCGTACGACGCCGGCGTCCAGACAAAGAGCGGGCGGGTCGCCGGATCGCCGAGGGGGTTACCCCGGAGCGCGCGGCTTTCGAGCGAGAGCTCGTGCCAGCTCACGACCGGGGATGCCAGGGGGCGTCGAGCCGTTCGAGTAGGAGCGGCTTGACGTCGGCGACCGGTACGCGGATCTGTTCGAGCGAGTCGCGGTCGCGGATCGTGACCGCACCGTCGGTGAGCGAGTCGTGGTCGACCGTGACCGCCCACGGGGTGCCGATCTCGTCCTGGCGGCGGTAGCGCTTGCCGATCGATGCAGAGTCGTCGTACTCGGCCGGCATGACCCGGCGAAGCTCCTGGTAGAGGTCGCGGGCGATGCTGACGAGACCGTCGTCCTTGCCGATCAGCGGCAGCACGGCGACCTTCACCGGCGCCATGCGGGGATGGAAACGCAGGACGGTGCGGAGCTCGCCGCCGACCTCCTCCTCGTCGTAGGCGTCGACGAGGAACGCGAGGGCGGCACGGTCGGCGCCGGCGGCGGGCTCGATCACGTGCGGGACGTACCGCTCCTCATGGCCGATCCACTCGAGCTTCGTGCCCGACCCGGCAGCGTGTGCCGACAGGTCGAAGTCGCCGCGGTTCGCGATCCCCTCGAGCTCCGACCAGCCGATCGGGAACAGGTACTCGAGGTCGCTTGTGCCGCTTGAGTAGTGCGAAAGCTCGGTCGACTCGTGAGCGCGCACCCGCAGGTGACCGGGACGCAGGCCGAGGTTCAGGTACCAGTCGCGGCGGTACCCGATCCAGTGCTCGTACCACTGCTGCGAGTCGGCGGGCGGGACGAAGAACTCCATCTCCATCTGCTCGAACTCGCGCATCCGGAAGATGAAGTTGCCCGGCGTGATCTCGTTGCGGAAGCTCTTGCCGATCTGCGCGATCCCGAACGGCGGTTTCACCCGCAGCGACGAGGTGACGTTCTTGAAGTTGATGAAGATACCCTGCGCCGTCTCCGGCCGGAGGTAGGCCCGTGAGCCTTCGTCACGAACCGGCCCGATCGACGTCTCGAACATCAGGTTGAACTCGCGCGCCTCGGTGAGGTCGCAGTCGGCGGTCTCACCGGCGAGCTTCGACGGCCTGCGGCCGCACTGGCAGGTCGCCAGGTGGTCGGCGCGGAAGCGGTGCTTGCAGGTGCGGCAGTCGACGAGCGGATCCGAGAAGCCGCCGACGTGGCCGGAGGAGACCCACACCTGCGGATGCAGGATGATCGCGGAGTCGAGCAGGACGATGTCGTCGCGCTCCTGCACCATCGAGCGCTGCCACTCGGCCTTCACGTTCTGCTTCAGCAGCACCCCGTAGTGGCCGTAGTCGTACGACGAGCCAAGGCCGCCGTAGATGTCCGAGGACGGGAAGATGAACCCGCGGCGACGGCAGAGCGACGCGACCTTCTCGATCGTCGCCTGGCCCTCGTAGGTCTCCAACTCACCGGTCATGCTCTGAAACTACCCGACCACGCCGTAGAGTCACCGGTTGTGAAGGCGAAGCCGCGTGTCCCCGTCTGGCGCTGGGTGCTCTGGCACCTGCTGCTGATCGTGGCGCTGGTTGTGTTCTACGGCCTCTTCACACCGTTCTGGTTCGGGCTTCGATCCCTTGCCTGGATCGCGGAGTTCCGCTCGCGCCGGCGCCGTCCGTAGCGGCTTGTACAACGGTCGCCAGGTAGGACGCCACGATGCGACACGTCGCGGGAGGGGGTGAGATGGCAGGTTCGATTCGTCGGCAGGCCGGGCTTGGGGCACTTGCGGTCGTCGTGCTCTGGCTGGCTGCGTTGCTCGGCGCCGGCGCACCGCCCGCGTTCGACGCGTCACCGGTCGAGGTCGCGTCGTACTTCCACGACCACCACCGCGCCGTCGTCGTGGGCGGCGTGCTCTTTGCGGCGGGGCTTGCGATCTACCTCGGCGTCCTCTGCGCGCTCACGATCTTCCTGCGCGGCGCTGCGCAGCGGGCACTCGGCCAGCTCGTCGCAAACGGCGGCATCACCGCCGCTGCGGTCATGGCGGGCGCGGTGGTGCTCTGGGGCGCACTCGGCGAGCTCGCCGTCACCGGCAACGACCCGGGGCTCGTTCGTGGCCTCTACGAGCTCGACCAGTTCGCTGCGGTCCCCGTGTGCTGGCTCACGCTCGTGGCCGTCTACGCGGTCACCCTGGCCGGCCACCGCGGTGTCTTTCCGACCTGGTCGGTGTGGCTGAACGGCGCGATCGGAGCCCTGCTCGTGCTGGGCGGGATCTCGGTGATGGCAACCGGCCTCTTCGCGGCAGGAACCGGGCTGTTCGCGGTCGCCGGGTTCCTCGCGTCGATCGTCTTCGTCGCCGAGCTCGGGGTGCTTCTCTGGACGGCGAAGGAGCCGGTTCGCGTCGCTAGATAGACGAGTACGCGACGATCACCGACGCCACCGCGACGAGCGCGGCAGCCGCGATGCAGAGCTGCGGGGAGCGGCGGAAGCGCAGGTAGGCGCTCATGATCAGTAGGCCGCCGATGAGGCCGCCGATGTGGCCGCCGATCGAGATGCCGGAGATCGTGAAGGTGAGAAAGAGGTTGATCAGGATCCAGCCGAGGATCTGCCCGCCGGTCTGGATCGACCCGGAACGCTCGAGCACAAGCAGCGCACCGAGGATCCCGAAGATCGCACCGGAGGCACCAACACTCGCGTTGTTCGGCGACACGACGAGCGCACCGGCCGAGCCGGCAATCCCGCAGGCGAGGTAGAGCAGCAGGTAGCGCCAGCGGCCGACGATCACCTCGAGGATCGACCCGGCGAAGTAAAGGCTGAGCATGTTCATCCCGAGATGAAACGGCCCGTAGTGCAGGAACGCCGAGGTGATCAGCCGCCACCACTCACCGTTTGCGACACCGGCGGGGGAGCCGTCGGCGTAGCTCGCGTTGGAGACGAGAACGCCGTGGGTGTAGATCGTGTTGCCGGTGCCGTCGGAGGTGCCGCCCGCGGCGAGCTCGAGGAGGTAGATCAGGACGTTGATCCCGATCAGCGCGATCGTCACCGCCCGCACGTTGCGCGACCCGACTCCGGTCGCCGTCCGGGCGGCTACCGCAGTGATCTTCTGCACGCCCTGCGGCTTGCCGGAGTGCTCAGGACAGCGCTGCCCGACGGGCGCGGGGGTCATGCACTCGTAACAGATCGGCCGACCGCACTCCGAGCACGAGAGTCCCGTCTCGCGGTCGGGATGGCGGTAGCAGTAGCGCGGCCCGGGCTCCACACGAACTAGCGTACCGAGCATGCGCGTCCACGTTGCCTTCACCCCGGCGGAGTCGTCCACGGCGTCCGTCGGGATCGTCATCGATGTGATCCGTGCGACCTCGTCGATCGCGGTCGCACTCGGCGCCGGATACGAGCGGGTGCTCTGCTGCCGCGAGATCGAGGAGGCAAACGCGCTCCGGGTCGAGCTCGGCGACGACGCGGTCGTCGGCGGTGAGCGCGACGGTGTCGTGGTCGGCGGCTTCGATGTCGGCGCCTCACCCAGAGAGTTCGCCGAGGGGCCGAAGGCACGCACGCTCATCCTCTCGACCACGAACGGCACCGCCACCATCCTGGCCGCCGTCGCCCGCTGCGAGACGGTGCTGCTCGGCTCGCTGCTGAACCTGAGCGCCGTCGTCCGGGCCGCCGAGGTGGCCGACGACGTCGAGGTGATCTGCGCGGGCTACAAGGGCGCGTTTGCCTTCGACGACGCCTACTGCGCCGGCCGGATCGTCAACGACCTCGGTGGCACCCGCACCGACGCCGCACAGGCCGCGGTGATCATGGCAGACGGCTTCCCGACCGCCCTCGAAGGGTTGAACGCACGCCGGTACGGCCCGCCAGGGCTCGGGCCGGACATCGAGTACTGCGCCCAGGAGAACATCCTCGGCGTCGTGCCGCGGTTCTCCCGGATGGTCGGGCCCGCAGCCGAGATCGTCGCCTAGCTACATGTCCTGGCCGAGCGCTGCCCGCAGCCGCGCGGCGGCACCTGCCGGGTCGTCGGCGTCGACGATCGCCCGGATGACCGCGATCCGGCTCGCGCCCGCAGCGACGGTCTCGACCACGTTGGTCTCGTCTATCCCGCCGATTGCAAACCACGGCATCCGCACCCGCAGCGCTGCGGCCCGGACAAGCTCGGTGCCGGTGGGAGGCCAGCCTGGCTTCGTCGGCGACCCCCAGACCGGGCCAACACCGATGTAGTCGGCTCCGTCGGCGGCGTCGATCTGCGCAGCGGTGTGCGTCGAGAGACCGATGAGCACATCGTCACCCACGATCGCGCGCGCCTCCTCAAGCGGCATGTCATCCTGCCCGAGGTGCACCGAATCGGCCCCGGCCCTGAGGGCGAGATCGGGACGGTCGTTCAAAACGAAGAGCGCTCCGGTCTGCTCACACAGCGAGCGGACACGGTCGGCGGCCGCGAGAATGTCGCCGTCAGAGGCGTGCTTCTCGCGCAGCTGGACGACGTCCACGCCTCCCGCAAGCGCCGCCGAGACGACCGCTTCCAGGCGCGGATCGAGGCCGAGCACCAGGTAGAGGCGCGCTGCCATCAACCGATCTCGTCTCACGGGCCGACGCTAGCATCGACTCGGAATGGGCGATCGCAGCTGCGATGCAGTCTTTGTCGGCGGTGGCCCGATCGGCCTCGCCTCGGCATGGCGCGCGGGCCAGCGCGGCCTCGATGTGCTCGTCCTCGAACGCGACCACGCAGGTGCCGGCGCAGCCGATGTCGCCGCAGGGTGGCTCGCGCCGATCACCGAGACGCACTTCGACGAGCACGACGATCAGCTGCAGCGGCGCCTCGAGGCCTGCGCCGCCTACCCGGGCTTCGTCGCGGAGCTTGCGCAGGAGACTGCAGTCGACCCCGGCTACCACCCCTGCGGCACCCTCGCCGTCGCCCTCGACCGCGACGACGTCGAGTCGCTGCGTCGCGAGTACGACTTTCTGCGCGCGCTCGATCTGGATGTCGAGTGGCTCCTCCCAAGCGAAGCGCGCGCGCTCGAGCCAGCGCTCTCGCCACGGGTCGCCGGCGCGCTCCACGCGCCGAGCGAGGCAGCCGTCGATCCTCGCCGCCTCTGCCGCGCCCTCGCCGCCGCCGTCGGTGACCGCCTCGTCGAGGGGGCGGCCGTCACGGATCTCCTGCGCGACGGCGACCGCGTCACCGGGGTGCGGACCGCCGTCGGTGACTGCGTGCACGCCGACACCGTGGTCGTTACGACCGGCGCCTGGTCGGGAAGCTGGCTTCCGCCCGAGCTCGCTCCGCCGGTGCGTCCCGTCAAGGGGCAGGTGCTCGTCCTCGGCGGAGCCGAGCCGTGCACCCGTGCGCTGCGAACGTCCGGCATCTACATCGTTCCCCGTGGCGACGGCCGCCTCGTCCTCGGCGCAACCGTCGAGGAGCGCGGCTTCGACACGACGGTGACCGCCGGTGGCGTCCACGAGCTCCTGCGCGAGGCCTACCGGGTGCTCCCCGAAATCGCCGAGCTCGAGCTGCTCGAAGCCCGCGCAAGCCTCCGGCCGGGCAGTCCCGACAACAGCCCGATCATCGGCCCGGGGCCGGTTCCCGGCCTCGTCTACGCAACCGGCCACTACCGCAACGGCATCCTCCTGACCCCGACCACCGCCGACGAGGTTGCCGCGCTGCTCGCCGGAGTTCACGCATGACGATCGACCTGAACGGCGAGCCGCACGAGGTGGCGACCGGAGCGACGGTGGCCGATCTCCTCGCGCAGCTCTCACCGGGCGAGACACGGGGTGTTGCCGTCGCCGTCGACGGTGAGGTCGTGCCGCGAGGCGTCTGGGATGCGACGGCGCTGCACGACGGCGGCCGGGTCGAGCTCCTCCGTGCGGCGCAGGGCGGCTGATGGGCCTGCTGACGATCGCAGGTCGTGAGCTTCGCTCACGGCTCTTCCTCGGAACCGGCGGCTTCACGTCGCTCGAGACGATGGAGCGGGCGTTTGCGGCCTCCCGCTGCGAGCTCGTAACCGTGGCGCTTCGGCGGATCGACCCGCAGGCGCACGGATCGCTCCTCGACGTGATCGACCGGCTCGGACTGAGCGTCCTTCCGAACACGGCCGGGTGCTACACCGCCCGCGATGCGATCAAGACCGCGCAGCTCGCCCGCGAGGCGTTCTCGACCGACTGGATCAAGCTCGAGGTGATCGGCGACGACCGCACGCTCTTCCCGGACGCGGTCGAGCTGCTCGCGGCCGCCGAGCGGCTCGTCGTCGACGGCTTCACCGTGCTGCCGTACACGAACGACGATCCGATCCTCGCGCGCCGGCTCGAGGCGGTCGGCTGTGCCGCGGTGATGCCGCTCGGCTCGCCGATCGGCTCGGGATCGGGGATCCGCAACCCGTACAACATCTCGATCATCGTCGAGGAGGCCGGCGTTCCGGTCATCCTTGACGCAGGTATCGGCACTGCCTCCGAGGCCGCGCAGGCGATGGAGCTCGGCTGTTCTGCCGTGCTCGTTGCAAGCTCCGTCTCTCGCGCGCAGGATCCGGTGGTCATGGCGGAGGCGATGGCGAAGGCCGTCGAGGCCGGCTTTGCAGCCCGCCACGCAGGCCGGATTCCGAAACGGCTCTACGCCGAGAACTCGACCGCCGACGAGGGTCGCCCCGAGTTCGGCTCCACCTGATGCATCCGCTGCGATAGAACACCTCGATGCAGCAGCGCTCACTCGGCCGCACGAACATCCCGGTCTCGGAGCTCGGCTACGGGGCGTGGGGGATCGGCCGCTCGCTCTGGGTCGGCGCCGAGGACGACGACTCGCTCCGCGCGCTGCGCCGCGCTGTCGAGCGTGGCGTCACCTTCATCGACACGGCGCTCGCCTACGGTGACGGTCACAGCGAGAAGCTCGTCGGCGAGGTCGTGCGTTCCTCAACCGAGACGGTCCACGTTGCGACGAAGGTACCGCCGAAGAACGGTCAGTGGCCTGCACGTGCCGGTGTCCCGGCCGCCGAAGCGTTCCCCGGCGACTGGATCGAGCACTGCACCGAGCGCAGCCTGCGCCATCTCGGTCTCGACACGATCGACGTGCAGCAGTTGCACGTCTGGAGCGACGAGTGGGTCGGCGACGGCGACTGGCTCGAGGCGGTCGAGCGGCTGAAGGCGGCCGGGAAGATCCGCTACTTCGGCGTCTCGGTCAACGACCACCAGCCGACAAACGCGCTGCGCCTGATCGAGTCCGGCGTCGTCGACACGGTGCAGGTGATCTACAACATCTTCGATCAGAGCCCCGCCGACGAGCTGTTCGCGGCCGTCCAGGAGGCAGACGTCGGTGTGATCGTTCGGGTGCCGTTCGACGAGGGCGGGCTGACCGGAAAGGTCACCGCCGACACCGAGTTTCCCGAGGGCGACTTCCGTAACCGTTACTTCGCCGGCGGTCGCAAGGCCGAGACGTGGGAGCACGTCCAGTCGATCGCGCGCGATCTTGAGATCCCGATCGACCGGCTTCCCGAGATCGCTCTGCGCTTCTGCCTCTCGCATCCGGCCGTCTCGACGGTGATCGCGGGGATGCGGTCGATCAGGAACGTCGATGCGAACGCAACGGCGTCTGATCTCGGTCCGCTCTCCGAGAACGAGCTTGCGCTGCTCGAAGCCCACCGCTGGGAGCGCAGCTTCTACGTCTAGCGAGCGCAGGAAAGACCCGTCGGGCTTCCGCGCGAAGCTCAGACGCGCCGAGGAACACCGTGAGGCGTTCGACGAGCTGTTCGGCGACTACCTGGCCAGGGCCCCGTACTCGATCACGGTCGACTACGACGAGCAGACCGGGTGGCACTCGCTGCGCTGGCATGTCGACCAGGAGCCGCCGCTCGAGGATCTGGCGCTGATCTTTGGTGACATCCTCGGCAACCTCCGGACGTCGCTCGACTACCTCGTCTGGCAACTCGTCCTCGCCGGCGGGGGAACCCCCAGCCGCACCACCGCGTTTCCGGTTGCCCGGAGCCGGCGGTTCTGGCGTGAGCAGAGCGAGGAGATGCTCCAGGGCGTCGCGCCGGAGTGGGTGGCGAAGATCAAGTCGGTGCAGCCCTACCACGTCAAAGACCGGCCGGAGCTGCATCCGCTTGCGATCCTCGACCACGTCAACAACCTGAACAAGCACCGCTTTCTCCCGGTCGCCGTGCTGACGCCCGAGCGGTTCTCGTACCTCGTCAACGTCGCCGATGTCGCCGAGAACGAGGTGTTCGAGAGCCGAGACCTCGTCGAGCGGCCGATCGTGCACGGCGGCGAGCTCGCCCGGGTCCGCTGCGAGTCCCGCCGCCCGCTCGAGTTCAAGGTGGCCGAGAGCCCGCGCTTCCGCATCTCGTTCAAGGACGGTCTCGGCCACGACTGGCAGGCATTCGAGCTTGTCCAGTGGGTCCGGGAGACCGTGGCCGAGTTCGAGCCCGCATTTCTCTGATCGCCGCTTGACGACGAACGTGTGTTCGTATAGAACACACGTTCCTGTGATCGCTGCAATCGTCATTCCGGCTTTCGACCTGCGGGCGGCTCTCTGCCTGCAGCCGGGGCTCGAAACGGAGCCGGCAGCCCTCGCGCCGGCGCCCGGCAAGGAGGCGCTGATCGGCTCCGTCACGACCGCAGCGCAGGCCAGGGGAGTGCGCGCCGGGATGCGTCTTGGCGAGGCGCTCGCGATCTGTCCGCAGCTCACCCTCGTCGAGCAGGATCCGGCAACGGTCGAGCAGGAGTGGGAGGGGGTGCTCCGCCGTCTCGAGGACGCCGGCTTTGCTGTCGAACCGTGCGGGCCGGGGCTTCTCTACTTCGAATCGGAGGGTGTCGAGCGTCTCTACGGCGGTCTCGAGCCTGCACTCAAACGCTCGCTCGCCGCTGTCGGGCAGCAGTGGGATGCTCGCGCAGGAGCAGCCAGGCGGCGGTTTGCCGCGCTTGCAGCCGCCAACGTGGCGCGGCCGGGGCAGGCGCTGATCGTCGCAGACGGCCGCACGCGCACCTTCCTTGCGCCGCTTCCGCTCGCGCTGCTACCGCTCGACCGCAGCCGGTACGAGGAGCTCGAAAACCTTGGAGTCAGAACGATCGGACAGCTTGCCGGGCTGCCGGGTGGCGCCGTCGCCGAACGACTGGGGCCGGACGGCCGGCGTGCCTGGAGCCTGGCGAGAGGGGAGCAGGATGGAGGAGTCATGCCACGACGGCCGGCAGAGACTCTCCACGAGACGCTCGAGTTCCCGGAGGCAGTCGGCCAGGAGCTGACGCTCCGGCGCGGGCTCGGTGTGCTCGTCGACCGCCTGCTCGCACGACCGGAACGCGCGGGGCGTCCGCCCAGGAAGCTCGCCCTCTGGGCACGGCTTCCCGGCGGCGCCTCGTGGCACCGGACGGTCACTCTGCGCGAGCCGACGGCCGATCCGGCCCGGCTGCGGATGGCGCTCGGGTCGAAGCTGGCGGAGCTGCCGGCGCCCGCACTGAAACTTCGGCTCGAGCTGGTGGAGCTGGCCGAGTGCACCGGCGAGCAGCTTGAGCTGGTTCGGGCCGAAGGCCAAGTCATGCAAGGCCGGTTGCGGGAGGGTCTGCGCCAGGTGCGTGCAGCCGTCGGCTCCGGCGGAATCTCACACATCGTGGAGGTGGCGCCATGGTCCCGCATACCGGAAGCACGCGCCGTGCTCGTCCCGCGCGACGACTGAATGCCCCGCGGCCTGCGCTCGTCGAGGGTCACGCCGACGGCACTCCTCGCCGGATCAACCGGCAGGAGGTCGCGCTGCTTCGTGAGGAGTGGCGCATCGTCGACCGCTGGTGGACGGAGGAGCCGGTCGACCGACGCTACTTCGACGTGGTGCTCGAAACCGGCGAGAACACCGTCGTCTACCACGACGGCGAGAGCGGCATCTGGTTCATCCAGCGAGCCTGACAGCAGAAGCGGCGCATGACGTACGTCGAGCTGCACGCGCACTCGGCGTACTCGTTCCTCGACGGTGCCTCGCTTCCCGAGGAGCTGGCGGCGCGGGCGGCCGAGCTGGGCTACGACGCGTTCGCGCTGACCGACCACGACGGTGTCTACGGCTCGCTCGAGTTCGCCCATGCCGCCAAGCCGCTCGGCCTGCGGCCGATCACCGGCGCCGAGGTGACGCTCGCAGGCGGCGCGCACATCACGCTGCTCTGCGAGAGCCAGCGCGGCTACGCAAACCTCTGCCGCATCCTCACCGCCGCGCACGCCCAGACACGCGTCGTTGGCCGCGAACGTGACCTGCTGCCTGCTGCGGTCGACCTCGACACGGTGATGGCCCACAGCGAGGGGCTTGTGTGTCTCTCCGGATGTGCCCGTCATGGGCTCGGCACCGTCGATCCGACTGCAACGGCACGCCTTGGCGGGGCGTTCCCGGGCGCGTTCTACGTCGAGCTGCAACGCCCGTTCGAGCGCGGCGATCGCCGCCGCAACCTCGCCCTGCAGGCGCTCGCCGAGACGCTCGGCGTTCCAACGGTCGCAACCGGCGATGTGCACGCCCACCATGCGCGCCGCAGTCACCTGCAGGACACGCTCGTTGCGATCCGGACACGCTCCTCACTCGACGGCTCCGAGCAGGAGCGACGTGGCAACCACGAGTCGGTGCTGCTCTCGCCAGCCGAGATGGCCGAGCGCCTCCCGCGCGCCGCCGTCGCCCGCACCCGCGAGATCGCCGACCGCTGTACCTTTGACCTCACCCAGGAGCTCGGCTACCGCTACCCGGACTTCTCCGACGGCCCAGACGCTGCCGACATTCGCCTGCGTACCGTCTGCGAATTGGCGTTCCACGTGCGCTACGGCGGTGAACGCGATCCGCTTACGGTTGCGAGGTGGCGGGAGCGGCTCGAGACGGAGCTGGCGTTGATCGGGCGGCTCGGGCTCGCCGGGTTCTTCCTCCTGCATCACGAGGTGCTCGAGCTTGCCCGCGAGATCGCACTCGACGTCCGCGGCCCCGGCTCTGCCCGCAACGTCCTGCCACCGGGCCGCGGACGTGGTTCGAGCGTTGGGTCGATCGTCTGCTATCTGACCGGCCTCTCGCACGTCGACCCGGTGCTTGCGAACCTCTCGCTCGGCCGGTTCCTGAACGACGAGATGGCCGGGGTACCAGACATCGACCTCGACTTCCCCCGGGACATCCGCGAGCGGCTGATCGTCGCGATCACCGAGCGTTACGGCCGCGACCACGCCGCGCTCGTCGCCACGTTCTCGACGTACCGCAGTCGTGGTGCAATCCGCGATGTCGGGAAGGCGCTGAGCCTGCCCTACGGCGAGCTGGAGCGCCTCGCCCGCGTCACCGACGGTTGGGACGCCACGCAGGTCGCCGAGGAGCTCGACACGGTCTCCGGCCGCCACAGCGGGCCGCGGTGGGCGGCCTTCAGGGAGCTGACCCGGGAGATCGCCGGGCTGCCACGTCACATCTCACAGCATCCCGGCGGGATGATCATCTCGACGAGGCCGCTGATCGATCTCGTACCCGTCCAGCCGGCCGCGATGGCTGGACGTCAGATCTGCCAGTGGGACAAGGACTCCTGCTCCGATGCGGGCTTCCTCAAGATTGACCTGCTCGGCCTCGGGATGCTCTCGGCGGTCGAGGATGCCGTCGAGCAGATCGCCCGCTTGCGGAGTGAGCCGATCGATCTCTCCCGCATCCCGCTCGACGACCCGGGCGTGTACGCGGAGATCCAGGTTGCCGACACGGTCGGGGTCTTCCAGATCGAGAGCCGCGCGCAGATGCAGAGCCTCCTACGCACCCGCCCGGAGAACCTCCACGACCTCACTGTCCAGGTCGCGCTCGTCCGTCCAGGGCCGATCCAGGGAAAGTCCGTCCACCCGTACATCTCTCACCGTCAGAGTCTCCGCGACGACCCCGCGTTCATCTACCCGGTCGAGCATGAGCTGCTGCGTGAGCCGCTGCGCGACACCCTCGGTGTGGTCGTCTTCCAGGACCAGGTGCTCGACGTCTCGATGGCCTGCGCCGGGTTCACAGTGGGGGAGGCCGAGGGGCTTCGCCGGGCGATGAGCCGCAAGCGCAGCGAGGCGGCGATCCAGGCGTTTCGGCCCCGGTTCGTCGCAGGGTGCCTCGAAAACGCGATCGACGAGCAGACCGCGCATGCGATCTACGACAAGCTCGTCGGCTTCTCCGGATTCGGCTTCCCCCGTTCGCACGCGGCCGCGTTTGCGTTGCTCGCCTACCAGTCTGCGTGGCTGCGCTGCCACTACCCGGCCGAGTTTCTCTGCTCGCTGCTGAACGCCCAGCCGATGGGCTTCTACCCGCCGGCGTCGCTGATCCGCGACGCCCAGCGGCGCGGGGTGGAGGTACATCCGCCGGATGTCAACCGAAGCGACGCCCGCTGTGCGATCGAAGCCGGCGCCGTCCGGATCGGGCTCGGCTACGTCCGCTCGGTCGGATCAACCGAGGCAGAGCTGCTCGCCGAAGCCGCCCCGTTTGCCGACGTCGGCGACCTCGCCCGCCGCGGCCCGGTCGGGAAGGGCGTGCTCGAAGCGCTCGTCTCTGCCGGCGCCTGCGACGAGTGGGGGCCACGCCGCGAGCTTCTCTGGCGCCTCGGTGTCACCCCTCGCGGCGAGAACGTCAGCGGCGGCTCGCGGCAGCTCGCCCTGCCGATCGGCCCAACCGCCGAGACACCCGAGCTTCCAGTCCAGACCGACTGGGAGCGGATGCTGGCCGACTACCGCCACACCTCCGTCTCGGTCGGCGTGCACCCGCTCGACCTGCTGCGACCGCATCTCCCCGAGTCGTGCGTGCCAAGCAACGAGCTGTCCGGTGTCCCGAACCGCTCCCTTGTCTCCGTCGCCGGTCTCACGGTCGCCCGTCAGCGCCCGTCGACTGCCAACGGCATCGTCTTCATGCTCCTCGAGGACGAGCACGGCCAGATGAACCTGATCATCCCGCCCCCCGTCTACGAGGCGCACCGCTCGATCGTCCGCAGCGAGCCGCTGCTGCTCGCCCGCGGCCGCTTCGAACGCGTCGGCCGCAACGAGAACGTCCTCGTCGACTCCCTCGAATCCCTCGGCCCCCTCGCCCGTCGCATCGCAGGCAAGGCAGAGGTGCGCTCATCGCTCCCCGGCGCCCACCACTTCGGGGGCCGCTGATGGACAGCACGACGCACGCCGAGGCTGCGCGTGGTTGCTACCCGCGTGTCAGGTTGATGTCGCTGATCGCCGCGGAGCCGTCGGGCAGCTTGATGCTCACCTTGCCGGTGAAGGTCTTGCCGGAGAACGTGCCCTTGATCGACCACGCCAGACCGAGTGCGCACGGCATGCAAGCTCAGTTGTTCTCGATCTCGAGCCCGAACTCGGGAAGCCGCTTGACGACGGCCCGGTTGAACTCGGCCTCGTACGTCTCGCCGGTCTCCTCGTCAAGCGTGCGCGCGTAGGAGTCGCGGATGTCGGCGAGGATCTCGGTTCCGGTCTCGACGGCATCGACGTAGTCGCCGTAGAGCTCCTCGGCTTCGTCGCGGCTCGCACGGTTGTAGGCATCCAGACGTTCGCGCGCCTCGATGATCACCTCGGGGTAGTCGCGAACGAAGAGGTCAAGCTGGCGCACGATCAGGTCGTGGAATCTGCTGCGGCGAAAGATCACGCGAGCTCCCGGTAGAGCGCGAGGTGCGAGGCCGCCGCTGCCTCCCAGGTCAGCTCCGCACGCGCCCGCTCGGCTCCTGCGCGGGCTGCGGCAAGGGCAGTGGGGTCGGCAAGCAGCTCGGCGGCGGCCGCCGTGAGCGCCTCGACGTCCCCGGCGGCGACGACCCGGCCTGCGCCGTAGCGCTCGATCGGCTCGGCGAGTCCGCCTGCGTCGTAGGCGACAGCCGGCACCCCGGCCCCGAGCGCCTGCAGGAGCGCTCCCGACTGGTCGAGCTCGGCCCGGTACGGGAAGATCGCCACCGTCGCCTCGGAGAGCGCCCGGTCGAGGTCGACGGGGGAGAGGTACTCGAGCCGCCACTCCGTTCGGGGCGCGTCACGGAGGCCCGACAGGTCCATCGCAGGATCCCCGGCGACGAGAAGTCGAGCGTCGGGCAGTCGCCGCACGACCTCGATCGCGTCGGGCAGCCCCTTGTACGGGCGGATCACGCCGAGCGCGAGGATCGTCTGGCCGTCGTCGGCGCGCACAGCGTTGCTCGGGTAGACGGGGTGCGAGATCACGCGGGTCTCGATCCCGAGCTCAGCGAGGGTCGCCGCGCCACGCTCGGTGTGGACGACGACGCGGTCGAAGCGCTCGAGCAGCCGCGTCCACAGGTCGCGCTTCCCGGCTGTTCGCCGCGGCAGGAGATCGTGCGCGGTGAAGACCGACGGCGAGCGGAAGCGAATGTGGACGTCCACCTGCGGCACCGGCAGCCACTGGACGTGCAGCACGTCTGTCCGTAGGCGGGCAAGCGAGGTTGCGACGAGGAGGTGCTCGGCGAGCTTGACCGGAAGTCGGGCCTTCGACCGGCGAAACAGACGCGACGAGAGCGGGTAGAACCGCTCGTTGCGCCGATACCTGACCGCGGGCGGCAGATCCGAGAACCGGAACGGCGACGTGGCGAGCTCCACGTCTGCTCCAGCGGCGGCGAGGGCCGTCGCGAGCTCGTGGTCGTACCACGGCGTATACGCAGGAGGGTCGGCAAGAACGACGCGCACGTGCCTACAGTAGAGGCGTGCTCGTCCGGACATGGAACCTGTGCCACGGCAACACGGTCCCGCTGGGCCGCAAGGCCTACCTGCGCGAGATGGTCGAGCTGGCCACCGCCGACCAGCCTGACATCGTCTGCTTCCAGGAGGTGCCCGCCTGGGCGCTCGAGAAGATGGGCGAGTGGACGGGCATGACGAGCACGTCGGCGCGCGCCCGCGGCGCAACCGTCGGGCCTGTTCGTATCCCCTCGGGGGTCGGGAAGGCACTCACCTCGCTGAACCACGGCAAGCTGCGCTCGGCGTTCTCCGGCCAGGGCAACGTCATCCTCGTCCCGCACGACGCCCGCATCACCGGGGAGAAGACAATCACGCTCAACACGAACCCGTTTTGCGAGGAGGAGGGCAAGAAGCTCGGCCTCGACGAGAAGATGATGCGCTGGTGGGAGCACGAGCGGCGCGTCTGCCAGATCGCACACGTCGAGCTTGCGAGCGGCCGTCGCCTTCTTGTCGCGAACCTGCACGCGACGAGCTACCCCAAGGACGTCCGGCTACCCGACGCGGAGTTGCGACGGGCAACGCGCTTCATCGACCGCCAGTCGGAGATCGACGAGGTCGTGGTCGCCGCCGGTGACTTCAACATCACCCGCGCCGACTCGAAGACGATCGTCACGCTCCTCGCCCTCCCGAAGGATGACCGCTGGTCGGACACGGGCCCGCAGATCGACCACGTGCTCGTCCGAGGCGCGGCGACCGGGTCAGTGCGGGTCTGGACTGACGAGGAGCGGGTGTTCGACGGGAAGCTGCTGTCGGACCATGCGCCCGTTGACGTCGACGTCCTCGCTGGCCGGGTGCGGACTCAGGCGTCGGCCGAGGTGCGCAGCCCGAGCTCCGACGCGATCGGCTGAAGCGCCGCCACGACGTTTGCGATGTGCTCGTCGAGCTCGAGGCCGAGCAGCTCAGCGCCGGCGTAGACCTCGTCGCGATGCACCCCGGCAGCAAATGACGGCTGCTTGAGTTTCTTCTTGACCGACTTCGGTTCGAGGCCTTCGAGGCCGGTAGGACGGACAAGTCCGCACGCGTGGACGAAACCGGACAGCTCGTCGCAGGCAAAGAGCGTCTTCTCGAGAAGCGTGTCTCGTGAGAGCTCGAGATGCTCGGCGTGTGAGAGCACAGCCCGGATGACCTCTTCTGGGTAGCCCTCCTCGTGAAGGATCGGAGCGCCGTCCTGCGGATGCTGGTCGAGCGTGGGGTGCATCTCGTAGTCGAAGTCGTGCAGCAACGCGGTGACGCGCCACAGCTCCTCGTTCTCGCCAAACCTCCGCGCATACGACGAGGTCGATGCCTCGACCGCCAGCGCGTGACGCAGGAGAGCCTCGCCCTTGGTGTAGCGCGTGAGCGTCGCCCAGGCTTGGTCGCGGGTCGGGGCCAAGATGGCAGCTACGATACCCGCCGCCGTGACGAGTACTGCCGTGAGACAAGGATCTGCCACGGAGTCATTCGTGATCGAGGGTGGTCGGCGACTCGCAGGCCACGTCCGCACAGCCGGAAACAAGAACGGCGCACTGCCGATCCTGGCCGCCTGCCTGCTCACCGACGAGCCGGTCACGCTCGACAACGTCCCTCGTATTCGCGACGTCGAGACGATGCTCGCGCTGCTACGCGACCTCGGAGCCGAGGCCGACTGGATCGGCCCGAACGAGGTTCGAGTGCACGCCGCGGAGCCGATCAGCCCCGACGTCGATGAGGCTCTCGCTGAACGGATGCGCGCGTCGTTCCTCGTCGCCGGCCCACTGCTCGCCCGGTTTGGTCGCGCCAGCGTTCCGCCACCTGGCGGCGACGTCATTGGCCGCCGCCGGCTCGACCCACACCTTCACGCCTTCGCCAAGCTCGGCGTCGAGGTCGAGATCAACGCGCGCTACGAGCTGCGCACCTCCGGCCTCGTCGGCACTGACATCTACCTCGACGAGGCGTCCGTCATGGCGACCGAGAATGCCGTGATGGCCGCCACGCTTGCCAAGGGGCGCACGACACTGACGAATGCCGCCTCCGAGCCGCACGTCCAGGATCTCTGCCGCTTCCTGGTCGCGCTCGGAGCCGAGATCGACGGCGTTGGCTCAAACGTCATCCACATCACCGGCGTCGAGCGCCTGACCGGCGGCTCCCACCGGATCGGCGCCGACCACATCGAGGTTGCGAGCTTCATCGGCCTTGCCGCTGTCACGAACTCCGACATCACGATCGACGACGTCGAGCCGGGCGATCTCGTCTCGATCCTTCCGGCCTTCGAGCGTCTCGGCGTGCACGTTGAGCTGAACGGCACGTCGATCCGTGTTCCCCCTGATCAACCGCTCGTGATCTGTGACGACATCGGCGGCCAGATCCCGAAGCTCGAGGACGGCCCGTGGCCAGCGTTCCCGGCCGACCTCACCTCGATCGGCCTCGCCGTCGCGACGCAGGCGCACGGCACGATCCTGATCTTCGAGAAGATGTTCGAGAACCGCCTGTTCTTCGTCGACAAGCTCGTGTCGATGGGCGCCCGGATCATCCTGTGCGACCCACACCGCGCGATCGTGGACGGGCCGTCGAAGCTGTACGGCCAGCGGATGTCGAGCCCCGACATCCGAGCCGGGATGGCTCTCCTGATCGCAAGTCTCTGCGCGGAGGGCATCTCGACGATCGGGAACGTCAGCGAGATCGACCGCGGCTACGAGCAGATCGACGCGCGGCTTCGCGGCCTCGGCGCGTCGATCGAACGCGTCTAGCGGGCCGAGACGCCGAGCGAAACGCGGCGTGCCCGAGCGGCCTCGCGGGCCGATGCCGTTGTCTTCTTCTTCACGGTGGCCGTCACCGCTACGACCTTGAGTGGAGGCACGGGCTGGCCCGTTGCCTTCGCGACGGCCGCTGCGACGTCGAGCACGCCGTATCCGGCGGCGGCGCGCCGTACCCCGCCGCCCGTCGCGCTCAACTCGAGCGTCTGTGCGACCTGATCGGCGGTCAGCGACGGGTTCGCCGCCCAGACAAGCGCTGCCGCGCCGGCGACCTGCGGCGCCGAGTACGAGGTCCCGCTGCTGTAGCCGTAGATCCCCTTCGTTGTCCCGTCCAGGGCCGTCCGGGGAAACGCGATCTGCGAGGCTGCGGCGGGGAGAGCTCCGAGAACGTGCACTCCCGGGGCAAGGAGCGAGACGTACGCGGCCGACGTCGAGAACGATGCCCGGAGCCCGTTCTGCGCCGAGGAGCCGACAGCGAGCCCGTGGTCGGTCAGGAGCGCCGCGGGATACGACGGCTCGTTGCCCGCCATACCACCGTTTCCGGCAGCCGCAACCACGAGCACGCCATGAGCGACGGCGTAGTCGATCGCGTCGCGCTCGATCTGCGAGGTCTGGCTGCCACCGATGCTCAGGTTCAGGATCTGCGCCCCGTGGTCGACAGCCCAGACAATGCCAGCCGCCTCGTCGAAGTCGGTGAAGGTGTTCGCGTTGCGGTTTGCCTCGACGATGAGCAGGCGGACGTCACCACCGAACCCCGCCATGCCGTCGCCGTTTGTCACCGAGCCGCCCGCGAGCGAGGCGACGAACGTGCCGTGACCGTCGATGTCTGTCACGGTGGAGTCATTTGTGACCGAGTTGAAGCCGACCGGCGACTTCGCAGCGAGGTCGGGAGCGGAGAGATCGGCGCCGGTGTCAACGACCGCGATCGTGATCGCCGAGGCGGCGCGAAACACCGAGGGAGGTACGAGGTTCTCACGAGTCGCTGCGTAGGCCCATTCGCTCGCCGCGGTCGCACCGTTCGTGATGGTCAAGACTGGCTCTCCGAGATGGACGCGGGCGACGCCGCGCTGCGCCGACCGGATCCCGGGGCGCTGCCGCAGGTCGCGCAGACCGACACCTTCGACCTCGGCAATCCGCAGCGTGGGGAGGCTCCGGAGCACGTGGAGCCCGCGCAGATCTGAGGGCGCGGTATACCCCACCGTCATCGGTGTGGTCGCTCCGACTGGGGCTGCCCCGGCAAGAGCGAACCAGATGAAACACACGAGAGCCCCCCGGCTTCTCACCCTCACCCTGGCGCGACGCTACGCCTCAGACCGGACGGTTGCCATAGGCCGTTCGGCCCATCTTTCGCCGCCGCAATCGCACGTGGGCGGAGAGGTACGCTCATCCCGTGAGCTTGACCCAGACAGGCGTGCGACTCGAACTCGCGGACACCGGCTCGGCGAACGTCGCGACGGGCCTGCCCGTGCTCGACCATGTCATCTCGGTGCTCGCCGCCGCGGGACGTTTCGCGATCACCCTCGAGGTCGCGCCGGGCGGGGCAGACGAGCTGGTCGCAGCCGCTGGGCAGAGCCTGGGAGCCGCCGTCGGGGCGCAGCTCCGATCGACGGGCGCGAGTGGGCGCGGCAGGGCGTGGCTTCCATCTGACGAGGCGCTCGCCGGCGCGGTGCTCGAGATCACCGAAACGCCGCTCTTCGCGTCAAACGTCGACTTCTCCGACGAGCGGGTCGGCGGCCACGGGAGCGATATCGTGGCACGGTTCCTCGAGTCGTTCACGACCGGCGCCTCGCTCAACCTGCACATCCGCGTCCTCGAAGGGCGGGAGTCGCAGCACGTTGTCATAGCGATCTTCAAAGCACTTGGAGCGGCTCTCGGCCAGGCGTGCCGGCCGCAGGGAGGAAACACATGAGCAAGCACGTTGTACGGACAGACGAGGCTCCGGCGCCGTTCCAGGGCGCGCCCTACTCGCAGGCGATCAAGGCAAACGGGTTCGTGTTCGTCTCCGGCCAGCTCGCGCTGCTGCCGGGCCACACCGCGCTCGTCGACGGTGGCATCACCGAGCAGACCGAGCAGGTGTTGGCGAACCTGAAGGCGATCCTCGCCGCTGCCGGCTCGTCGCTCGACCGGATCGTGAAGACGACCGTGTTCTTGCAGGATCTCGGCGACTTCGCCGCGATGAACGAGGTCTACGGACGCCACATCGGCGACACCCCGCCGGCTCGCTCGACCTTCCAGGTCGCGAAGCTGCCGTCAGGCGCCCTGGTGGAGATCGAAGCGATCGCGCTCTGCGACTGACCCCTCGGCACGGGCGCGCGGCGACGCTCGCCGCCACAATGACGACATGAAGGCGATCGAGGAGTACGTGCGGGTGCTCGGTCTCGACGCCTACGTGGTCGGCGGTGCGGTGCGCGACTCGCTGCTTGGACGTGACTCCAAGGACGCGGACTTTCTCGTGCCTGGCGTCGACGCTGCGTCGTTGCGGCTGGCGCTCGAGCCTCATGGACGGGTCGACGAGCTGATCGTCGCCGGGCGCCCAGTCGGCCTGCGCCTGTACCCGCGGAACGGCACTATCCGTGCGCTCGTACCTGCCGGGATCGAGTTTGCGCCGCCGCGTCGCGAGGTCTCGACCGGCCCGGGAAGGCATGACTTCGAGATTGTCGTCGACCCCGACGCGACCGTCGAGGAGGACCTCGAGCGGCGCGACTTCACGATCAATGCGATCGCGCGCCGCCTGAGCGACGGAACGATCATCGACCCGAAGGAGGGCCGGGCCGACATCGACGCCAGGACACTCCGAACGGTCTCACCAAACAGCTTTGCCGAGGATCCGCTCCGTCTCGTCCGCGGCCTGCGCTTCGTCTCGCAGCTGGGCTTCGAGCCCGACGCCGAGACCCTTCGCCAGATGCACGAGGAGGCCGCATCGGTCGCGCTCGTCTCCGGCGAACGCATCGGCGGTGGGCTCGGTGCCGACGGGATGGGCGAGCTCTCCAAGCTCCTGCTCGGCACCCATCCCCGCCGGGCACTCGAGCTCGCCCGTGATACGGGCGTGCTCGTCGCGCTCCTGCCGGAGTTCGCGGCGGCGGTCGGGTTCGACTCCGACTCGCCCGACCACAGGATGACCGTGGACGATCACATCTTCGCCGTCGTTCAGGCTGCGGCCGACGCCGGGATGCCGCTGCGCGTTCGGCTCGCCGCGCTCCTCCACGACGTCGGGAAACCCGCCGCAGCGCTCACCGACCATGCGGCGCTCGGCGCGAGCCTCGCCGACGACGCGCTCCGGAGGCTGCGCTACCCGAATGATCTACGGGAGCGGGTCGTGCGCATTGTGCGCGACCACCCCTTCCTGCTCGGCGACGGCGACGCGCTCGAGGCGCGCAGGCTCCTCGCCCGCCACGGCGACGGGCTGGTCCACGACATCATCGACCACTGGCAGGCCGACCTCACCGGTCGCGACCAGAGCGCCGGGACAGCGGCGAAGCTCGAGCGGGTTGCGCGCTTCCGGGAGACCGTCGGCGCAGAGTCGGCTCGGCCCCACCGGCTCGCTGACCTCGCGATCGATGGGAGCGACCTGCAGGCTGTGGGCTTCGCGCCCGGCCCGGCCCTGGGCGTCGCCCTTGCAACGTTGCTCGTTGCCGTCGTCGACGAGCCCGACCTGAACGAGCGCGCCACCCTCCTCGAACGTGCGCTGGAGCTGCTCGTTCCATGATCCGCTGGGATGCACCGGGGCCGTACGCGGTTGCCTTCACGACGCGTGAGGGGGGAGTCAGCGAAGGCGCCTTCGCCTCGCTCAACCTCGCGCACCGAGGCGGCGACGACGACGCGCGGGTCGACGAGAACCGACGCATCGCCTGCGAGGGACTCGGCCTCGATGTGGCCCGGCTTGCCGTCAACCGTCAGCGCCACTCGGCGACCGTCGTCCGCGCGGAGCCCGGCATCACAGACGCACTCGGCGACTGCCTGTGGAGCGACACTGTCGGCGTGCCGATGCTCGCTCTTGCAGCCGACTGCGTGCCGATCGCGATCGCCCGCACCGACGGCCCGGCCGCGCTGGCCGTCGTCCACGCCGGCTGGCGCGGACTCGCTGACGGCGTCATCGACGCATCCGTGCGCGCGCTCGGCGCGGGGGAGACCGCAGCGATCGTCGGTCCCTCCTGCGGACCGTGCTGTTACGAGGTCGGCGCCGAGGTCTCCGTCCGGTTCGACCCCGATCTGACCACGGGGCGAATCCTCGACCTCTGGAGCGCCGCCGAGCGCGCGTTGCAGCGGGCGGGCGTCGCGATCATCGAGCGTGTCGACCTGTGCACGCGATGCAACCCGGCGCTCTTCTTCTCCCACAGGGCAACAGGCGAGCCTCGCGGCTCGCAGGGGGTGATCGGTGCTGTCACCGGTTGAGATTCGCGCACGGTTTGACCTCGTTCAGGAGGCCGTAGGCCCCAACGTGACGATCGTCGCGGCGACGAAGTACGTCACGGTCGACGAGATGGCGCGGCTCGTCGAGGCCGGCATCGAGGTCGTCGGCGAGAACCGCGTGCAGGACCTCGACGCCAAGCATGCGGTCTACGGCGACGCCTTCCGCTGGCACTTCATCGGGCGGCTCCAGTCGAACAAGGCGAAGGTCGTCAACCGCACCTGCGAGCTCGTCCACTCGCTCGACTCCCACACGACGGCAGCCCGTCTTGAGATCCCGGCGCTCGTGCAGGTGAACCTCGCCGGGGAGGAGTCCAAGGGGGGCGTCGCAGTTGCAGAACTTGCCGACTATCTCCGTTACGACGTGCGCGGTCTGTCGACCATGCCGCCCGCAGCTCCGACGCCGGAGGAGTCGCAGCCGTGGTTTCGGCGGCTCCGCGAGCTCGCCGGCGAGCACGGGTTGAAGGAGCTCTCGATGGGGACGACACAGGACTTCGCGGTCGCCGCGGAGGAGGGTGCGACCCACGTTCGCGTCGGCAGCATTCTCTTCCGGTAGCGAACTCGTTACGATTGGCCCGATGGCACTCGCCGAGCTCTGGAGTCGCACGCTCGTCTACTTCGGTATTGCGGAGGATGACCACGAGTTCCTCGACGACGACGATCTCGTCACAGCGGAGGAGTCGCTCGAGCAGAGCTACCGCGACCGTCCGAACGTCCGCCGGCTGACACCGAGGCGCAGGCCGAACGAGTTCGACGACTGGACGGACTCCGAGGACGGCGCTCGCGACGAGCCGCGCCCGGCAGCCGCATCGGCCCGCTCGGCCGCCCGCAGCCGACACATCGAGGCTGTCCCGAACCCGAACCCGAACTCGGTTCGCGTCCACCTCGTCATCCCGAAGAGCTTCAACGACGCCCAGCAGATCGCCGATCGCTTCAAGCAGTTGATCCCCGTGATCCTCAACCTGCAGAGCGCCGACGCCGAGCTGTCGAAGCGCCTGATCGACTTCGCGAGCGGTCTGACATACGCGTTGAACGGCGGGATGCAGCGCGTCGCCGACAAGGTCTTCCTCCTCACCCCGCAAAACGTCGAGGTGAGCGCCGAGCAGCGCGCGCAGCTCCTCGAGCGCGGCGGCTTCTTCAACCAGGCCTGATCGCTCCCGGGTAGGAGAACCCTTCGCGGTCGCGAAGGACGTCGTCAATGGTCCTCGACGCGATCACCCAGGTCGAACTCTTCATCAACGTCTTCGTCAGCGTCTACACGCTGACCGTGTTCCTCTACGTGCTGACGTCGTGGATCCGCCTGCCGTACGCGTTCAGCCCGATCCAACGGTTTCTCTCGGACGTCTGCGAGCCCTATCTGCGGCTATGGCGGCGAATCCTGCCGTTCTCGGCAGGGCCGCTCGACTTCACGCCGATGGTCGCAATCCTGGCGCTCATGTTCCTCAACCGGCTCGTCGTGACGCTCCTCGGCGGGCTTCACTAAAGGAGGAGAGGAGATGTCCTACTCACCGGTCGAGCTCCGCCACGTGCAGGTTGCACGCAGCTTCCTCGGGTACAAGCGCAAGGACGTCGAGCAGATCCTCGATGAGATCGCCGACAGCTTCGAGAACGTCTGGCGTGAGCGCGGCGAGCTCGCCGACAAGGTCGAGGATCTCCAGAACGAGCTTGAGATCTTGAAGCGCACGGAGAAAGCGCTCACGCACACGCTGATCGCCGCCGACCAGGCCGCAACCGAGGTGCGCGAGCAGGCCAAGCGCGAGGCGGAGGTGATCGTCGCCGAGGCGTACCACGAGGCGCGCTCGGTCACACGTGCCGCCCAGGGAGAACGCGAACGACTGTTCACCGAGGCGCGCCGCGTCGAGGCGCTACTGCGATCGGCACTCGGGCTCGTCTCCGAGTCAGCGACAGCCGCTCGTCCCGCGCAAGCACCGGCCGCATCAGCTCCGACGGAGACCACGGCCGAGTGGCTGATCGAGGACACCCTCGAGGACACCCGACCCGTCGACGTGCCGTTGGTCGGTGCCGCCCCCGCCGAGTCGCCAACGCTGATCGGGCCGGAGGCACCGCCGCGTCTGCTGCGCCGTGTCGCCGGGGACGAGGGGCGCGACTTCGACTGGGGCGAGTGACCGCACCCGCAGGGGCGAACGTACACTGGAGTCTGTGATGGCTTCGACCCGGCTTCAGCTACGCGTCTCACCCGGCGCCGCTCGTGCCGAGGTCGTCGGACGACACGGCAGCGCCTGGAAGGTTCGCGTGACGGCTGCACCCGAGAACGGCCGAGCCAACGACGCCGTTGTGGAGTTGCTTTCCGACACACTAGATCTGCCTCGCCGCGACGTCGCCGTCGTCTCGGGCCACTCGGCACGATCCAAGGTCGTCTCGCTCGAGGGAATCGACGAGGCCGAACTCCAAAGGCGACTGGACGTCGCAGTCCACGGAAGGGACGAAGTATGAGCGACTCGCTCGATCTTGTCGTCATCCGCACGCAGCTCGACGCCGAGCGCGCGCGCGTCGTCGCGATGCTCGCCCATCTCCACGCCGGAGCCGCCGTCTCTCTCGACGACGAGACCGGAGAGGTCGCTGGACGTGGCAACGACAACCACCTGGCCGACATGGCAACCGTCACGGTCGAGCGAGAGCTTGAGGAGGGGATCGAGGAGGGCGCGCAGCAGACGCTTGAGCAGGTCGAGCGAGCCCTCGCACGCCTCGACGAAGGCACGTACGGCGCGTGTGAACGGTGTGGCGAGCCGATCGGTGCCGAGCGACTTGCAGCCCGCCCCTGGGCCACGCTCTGCATCGACGACCAACGCCGGGCATGACCGATTCCCCTGCGTCGACGCCGGACATCAGGGTCGGCTCCTCTCCGAACGCCCTCGTTCCGGTCTCGACCATCGCCGGGCGGCTCGGCGCCGGTGTACGGCAGTGGGTCGGTCTCGGCCTCGTCGCCGCTGCCGCCGTGATCGGCGATCAGCTGACCAAGCACGTCGTGCGTACACACCTGTGGGTCGACGAGTCCACGACCCTGATCGGGCCGCTGACCCTCCATCGCGTTCAGAACTCCGGCATCGCGTTCGGCTTCTTCGCCTCGGCGACGGTGGTCGTCACGGTGCTCACGATCGTCGCGGTCGGCTGGATGTTCCTCTTCTTCGCCCGTTCGGGCGCCCGTCACCCCGTGCTGCCAGCCGCACTCGGGCTGCTGGTTGGTGGAAGCGTCTCGAACCTCGTCGACCGCGTCCGGCTCGGGCACGTGACCGACTTCATCGACGTCGGCTGGTGGCCCGCGTTCAACCTGGCGGACAGCTTCATCGTCGCCGGGGTGGCCGTGCTCCTCGCCGCGCTTGTCGCGACAGATCGGCGTGGCGTCGAGCCGCGCAAGCGTCCCCTCGACATCCAGGCCCGCTGAGCGTCAACGCCGGCTCGCTCGTGGTGCCGCCCGAGGCCGCCGGCGAACGCCTCGACCGGTTCCTTGCAGGGCACCTCGGCTCCCGTGGTGCGGCGGAGCGCGCCGTCGAGGCAGGGGCGCTTGTCGACGGGCGGGTTCGACCCAAGAGCTACCGGCTAGAGGGTGGCGAGCACGTCCAGTTGGCCGACGCGCCCGAGGTGCCCCTGGGGGAGCCTGTCGCTCCGCCACAGATCGTCTGGCAGGACGACCACCTCGCGGTCGTCGACAAGCCAGCCGGCCTCGTCGTACACCCTGGTGCCGGCCACCAGACGGGCACGCTCGTTCAGGCGCTCGCAGGGATCGTCGGTGGAGGCGAGCCGGAGCGAACCGGCATCGTCCATCGTCTCGACCGCGGCACGTCGGGTCTGCTCGTGGTCGCGCGGTCGGACGAGGCCCACGCGCGGCTGTCGGCGATGGTCCGAGGGCGAGAGCTTGAGCGCACCTACCTTGCGCTCGTTCGCGGCGCACCACGCTCGAAGGAGGGCCGGATCGACGCGCCGATCGGACGCGACCGCGGCGACCCGATCCGGGTCTCGCTCGACACGGAGACACCACGGGACGCCATCACGCACTTCGCGGTGACGGAGCGCTGGGACAGGTACGCGCTGCTCACCGTGCGCCTCGAGACGGGGCGGACACACCAGATTCGCGTGCATCTCGGGGCAATCGGCCTCCCGGTAGCCGGTGACAGCGTCTACGGGTCGCCGTGCCCGGGTCTCGACCGTCCGTTCCTCCACTCCGCCCGCCTCGCCTTCACCCATCCGTTCACGGGCGACCGCCTCGACCTAGAGGCGCCGCTTCCCGCTGACCTCCAGGCCGTCCTCGACGCGCTCGGCTAGCCGAGCGCGCGCCCCGGCAGGGGTCACGGTGTGAGCGTGGCAGGTAGGATGGTCGGGTTCTTCCACCCCTCAACCCGGCGAAGGTACGAGGTGGACGGTGGCCGATGCTCGCATCGGTCTCCACCGAGACGCCGCCGGTGCATGCACCTCACACAACCGAAAGGATCTACCCATGTCAGTTGTCTCCATGAAGGAGCTGCTGGAGGCCGGTGTGCATTTCGGCCACCAGACGCGCCGCTGGAACCCGAAGATGAAGCGATTCATCTACACGGAGCGCGGCGGGATCTACATCATCGACCTGCAGAAGACGCAGGAGCTCATCGACGAGGCCTACAACTTCGCCCGCGCGATCTCCGAGCGCGGCGGCTCGATCCTCTTCGTCGGCACCAAGAAGCAGGCGCAGGACGCGATCGCGACCCACGCTGGGCGTGTCGGGATGCCGTACGTCAGCCACCGCTGGCTCGGCGGACTGCTCACGAACTGGCGCACGATGTCCGACCGGATCCAGCGTCTACATGAGCTCCGCTCGCTCAAGCGCGAGCAGCAGCTCCACCTGCTTCCGGCCAAGGAGCGCATCGCGATGGAGGGCGAGCTCGAGAAGCTCGAGGCGAATCTGGGCGGTGTCGCCGACATGCGCCGCCAGCCCGACGCCGTGTTCATCGTCGACCTCCGCAAGGAGCAGCTCGCCGTCCGTGAGGCTCGGCGTCTCAAGCTCCCGATCATCGCCCTCGTCGACACGAACTGCGACCCGGACGAGTCCGACTACGTGATTCCCGGCAACGACGACGCGATCCGCTCGTGCTCGCTGATCATCAAGGCCATCGCCGACGGCATCGAGGCAGGCCGGCAGAAGGTCACCGGTGCCGAGATGGCAGCAGGGCATGGCAAGGACGACGCCGCCGAGGCTCCGGCCGCTCCGGCGCCAGCCGCTGAGGCTGTCGCAGCACCCGAGGCCGAGGCACCCGCAGCTCCTGCGGTCGAGGCGGAGGTTGTCGCCGCCGTCGAGCCCGAGGTTATCGAGGTCGTTGAAGCCGCTGAGGCCGCTGAGGCCGCGCCCGCGACGGACGTCGAGGAGCAGGCATGACCGATATCTCGGCAGCAATGGTGAAGCAGCTCCGCGACGCGACGAGCGCCGGAATGATGGATTGCAAGCGCGCACTTGAGCAGACCGAAGGCGACTTTGACTCCGCGGTCAAGCTGCTGCGTGAGAAGGGGATGGCGTCGGCGGCCAAGCGCGCAGAGCGTGAGACGACCGAGGGCATCGTCCTTGCGAAGAACGATGACACGACTGCCACGATCGTCGCCGTCGGCTGCGAGACCGAGCCGGTCTCGAAGAACGATGACTTCCGTGCGTTCGCACAGGATGTGCTCGACGCTGTCCACGCGGGCGGTCCGGATGCGGTTGCTGGTCTCGAGGAGAGTCGGGTCGAGCTCGCCGCGAAGCTCGGCGAGAACATCCAGGTTGTCGGTGCCAAGCAGATGAAGGCGAGCGACGGCGAGAGCTTCGCGACCTACATCCATCCGCCCGCGAACAAGGTCGGCGTGCTGATCATGAGCAAGGGTGGTGCAGCGGAGCTTCCCCGCCAGCTTGCGATGCACATCTCGTTTGCCCGGCCGACGTACTCCTCACGCAACGAGGTCTCTCCGGAGCTCGTCGCCGCCGAGCGGGAGATCCTCCTGAAGCTCGGCGACGTCGCCTCGAAGCCCGAGGAGGTTCGTGAGAAGATGATCGAGGGGATGCTCAACAAGCGCTTCTATGCAGAGTCGGTGCTCGGCGAGCAGGCCTGGATCCACGACACGGGTCTGAGCGTCTCGAAGGCGCTCGAGCAGGGAGGACTCAAGCTCGTCGATTACGCCTGGTTCTCGGTCGGCTGATGTCGGCCGGCCAGCAGCCGGAAGAGATCGGAGCACCCGCCTTTCGGCGGGTGCTCCTGAAGCTCTCCGGCGAGGCGCTGATGGGGTCGGCCGAGTACGGCCTCGATCCCGCCACCGTCGATGAGATCGCTCGCGAGCTGATTCGCGTCCAGTCGGTGGGCGTGGAGCTCGCGCTGGTGATCGGCGGCGGCAACATCTTCCGCGGCATGGCCGCGACGGCGTCCGGCATGGACCGCGCGACCGGCGACTACATGGGGATGCTGGCGACGGTGTTCAACTCGCTCGCCGTCCAGGAGGCGCTCGAGCGCAACGGCGCCCACACGCGCGTGCTGTCGGCACTCGACGTCCGCGAGGTCTCAGAGCCGTACATCCGCCGTCGCGCGATCCGCCACCTCGAGAAGGGCCGGATCGTCATCTTCGCGGCCGGTACCGGGAACCCGTACTTCACGACCGACACGGCTGCCGCGCTCCGCGCGCTCGAGATCGACGCGCAGGCGATCCTGATGGCCAAGAACGGCGTCCGTGGCGTCTTCGACGGCGATCCGCGCACCATGCCCGATGCGGTGTTCCTGCCGGCACTCACGCATCTCCAGGCGATCGAGCGCGGCCTCAAGGTGATGGATACGACGGCGCTCTCGCTCTGTATGGACAACAACCTGCCGATCCACGTGTTCGAGCTCGCGCCGGGGAACGTCTCCCGGGTCGTTGCGGGTGAGAGCGTCGGCACGATCATCTCGACACCCACGCAAGGAGGCACCCGATGACAAGCATCGATGAGTTTCTCGGGGACGCCCACGATCGGATGCACAAGTCCGTCGAGGCGACGCACGAGCACTTCAACTCGGTCCGCACCGGCCGAGCGTCGGCGGCGCTGCTCGACCGGATCCAGATCGACTACTACGGCACCCCGAGCCCGGTGAAGAACATCGCGACGATCACGGTTCCCGAGGCTCGGATGCTGATGATTCAGCCGTTCGACTCCGACTCGGTGAAGCAGATCGAGCGCGCGATCCTCGAGTCCGAGCTCGGTTTGACACCGTCGAGCGACGGCAAGGTGATCCGCCTCGCGATCCCGCAGCTCACCGAGGAACGCCGCAAGGAGTTCGTCAAGATCGCCCGCACGATGGCGGAGGAAGGGCGCATCTCGGTGCGAAACATCCGCAGGGACGTGATGAAGCACCTTGAGGAGCTCGTGAAGAACGGCGACGTCGGCGACGACGAGGAGCGCGCCGCCGAGGCGCGTGTCCAGAAGATCACCGACGAGCATGTGGCGAAGATCGACGACCTCTTGAAGCACAAAGAGGCCGAGATCATGGAGGTCTAGCCGCGCCATGTCCTCTTCGGCGATGGCCGGTGCCAGGCACCGTAACGAGTGTGTAACGGGGGCAGCGCCCCGATGAACCTGATCACGCGCATCAGAACCCTTGCGCGTGTGCGGGCAATGCCTGAGCCTGCCCTGCCGGAAGTCGCCGAGACCGTCGCGATCATCATGGACGGCAACGGCCGCTGGGCACGCCGTCGTGGTCTGCCAACAGCCGTCGGCCACCGAGCCGGCACGCGTGCGCTGCGGCGCGCAGTCGAGGCCGGCATCGACTTTGGCATTCGCCACATGGTCGTCTACGCGTTCTCGACCGAGAACTGGTCGCGGCCGCAGGACGAGGTCGATGCGCTGATGGAGCTCTTCGCCGAGACGATCGAGCGTGAGCTGTCCGTCCTCGCGGAGCAGGGCGTTCGCGTTCGCTTCATCGGCCGCCGCGACCGGGCGCCACAGGCGCTGCGCGACCGAATGGAGGCGATGGAGGACCGCACCGAGCTGAACACCCGGCTTGGCCTCTGGATCGCGTTCGACTACGGCGGTCGGGCCGAGCTCGTCGAGGCGACCCGCCGGATCGCCGAGAGCGGCATGGACCCACGCGAGATCGACGAGAACGTCCTCGCCACGAACCTCTACGCGCCCGAGCTTCCCGACCCGGACCTGCTGATCCGTACAAGCGGCGAGCTGCGCGTCTCGAACTTCATGCTCTGGCAACTCGCCTACGCCGAGCTCGTCTTTGTCGACTGCCTGTGGCCCGACTTCGGCGCGAAGGATCTCCGGGCAGCGCTGTCCGAGTACGCCAAGCGGCGTCGCCGGTTCGGCGGCCGATGAGCTCGTTTGTCTCTCGGATCGTCGTCGCCGCCGCTGCGCTCCCGGTCGCTGTCGGCCTCGTCTACCTCGGCGGCTGGTGGACGTTCGGCCTCGCCGCTGTCGCCGCTGTGTTTGCGCTGCACGAGTTCTGGATTCTCGCGCGGCCGCTGAGCCCGCTCTCACCTGCCGGGTACGTCGGCGGGATCCTCGCGCTCGTCGGTGCGGAGACCTCGGGTGTTGCCTGGATGACAGGCGGTGTGCTGAGCGCGTTCCTGCTCGCCTTCGCCCTCAAGGGCATCTCCGACTCGCGTCAGGCAGCGACGACATCGATCTCGGCGACGGTGATGGGCGCCGTCTGGGTCGGCTGCGGTCTCTCGTTCACGCTCCTGATCCGCGACCTTGGCGACCATGGCCGTCTCGCTGCACTCACCGTCCTCCTAGCGGTGTGGGCAGGCGACACGCTTGCGTACTTCGGCGGGCGGCTCTTCGGTCGGCATCGCATGGCACCGACGACGTCACCGGGCAAGACGTGGGAGGGCTTCGCCTTCGGGACGTTCGCAACGGTCTTCGTCACCTTCACCGCGCTCTACGACCAGCACTTCCTCACGATCGCCCAGTCGCTCGTCCTCGGCGCCGTGATCGCAGTCACAGCGCCGGTCGGCGACCTGTTCGAGTCGATGCTCAAGCGCGACATGCGCGTGAAGGACACCGGTCGGCTCCTCGGCGGCCACGGCGGCATGCTCGACCGCATCGACGCAGTCCTGTTCGCGGCACCCGCTGCGTACTTCTGCATCCGGGCCTTCGGGCACGTCTAGGCGAGCGCTCGCGGCACGGCTGGAGGGCCCCTGTCTCGCGCGATGCAGCCGGGCGGACACGCACCGGCTAGCCCGGTCGCACGGTAGCTCGCCGGTACCCTGGCACTGATGAAGCGGATCGCCCTGCTCGGCGCAACGGGTTCGATCGGGCGGCAGGCGATCGAGGTGATCGACGCTCACCCGGGCCTCGAGCTCGTCGCTGCCACCTCCGGTACGACGCCGATCGACGGTCTGGCGCCGTTGACCCAGACCGGGGGAGACCCGACCGACCTGCTCGAACGCGCGGCACCCGATGTCGTCCTGAACGCCGTGGTCGGCTTCGCGGGGCTCGCCCCGACGATGTGGGCGCTCGAGCATGGCGTGACGCTCGCGCTGGCGAACAAGGAGAGCCTCGTCGCGGCGGGTGACCTCGCGCTCGCTGCTCAGAGGCGGGGCGGAGGCGCGATCATTCCGGTCGACAGCGAGCACTCGGCACTGTTCCAGTGCGCGCAGCTCGGCATCCCCGAGAGCATCGTCCTCACCGCAAGCGGAGGGCCGTTCCGCGGCCGTACCCGCGTCGAGCTTGCCGACGTGACGCCGGAGCAGGCGCTCGCGCATCCCACCTGGTCGATGGGGCCGAAGATCACGATTGACTCCGCAACCCTCGCAAACAAGGGGCTCGAGATCATCGAGGCGCACTACCTCTTCGACATCCCGTACCCCCGCATCGAGGTAGTGATCCACCCGTCGTCGATCATGCACGGGCTCGTTCGCTTCCGCGACGGCTCGTCCATCGCGCACCTCGGCGTCCCCGACATGCGCGTCCCGATCTCCTACGCGCTGACCTACCCCGACCGCTCCGCAACGAGCGTGCCGCCGCTCGAGCTGCGCACCATGGAGTTCCACGAGCCCGACCCGGAGACGTTCCGGATGCTCGCGCTCGCCCGCGAGGCGGGGGTGAGGGGCGGCAGCTACCCGTGCGTCTACAACGCCGCGAACGAGGTCGCTGTGGGCGCGTTCCTCGCCGGAGGAATCGGGTTCCTCGATATCGCCACCGTCGTCGAGGACGTCCTCGACAAGGTCGAGGGCGCCCCGGCCTCCGATCTGGCCGACCTGATCGCGATCGACGCGCACGCCAGAGAGCTCGCCGCCCGGTGAGCATCACCGCGGCGATCCTCGGGCTCGCTGTCCTGATCCTCCTGCACGAGGCCGGCCACTTCGTCGCCGCCCGCGCCGTCGGGATGAGGCCGCGCAAGTTCTACCTCGGGTTTGGGCCGCCGATCGTGAAGACGGTTCGCGGCGGGGTCGAGTACGGCATTGCCGTCTTCCCGCTTGGCGGGTACGTGAAGATCCCGGGGATGCACCGACCCGCGGCGGGCGGCCTCCGCAAGAGCCTCACCGCGCAGGAGCAGACCGATCTCGACGCCGAGCTCACGACTATCGAGGAGGCGATTGAGCGCGGCGACTATGAGGCAGCGCTCGTCCAGTTGCCGGCACTCGAGCCTCGGCTTGCCAAGAACCGGCTGTTCCAGGATCTTGACGGGGCGCTCTCGCCCGACGCGTACTGGCGCCAGGCGACGTGGAAGCGCATCGTCGTGATCGGTGCTGGGCCGCTGACGAACATCGCGATCGCCATCGCACTTTTCACGACCCTGCTGATGCTCGGCCAGGTGCAGGCGACACGGATCGTCGACCAGGTGCTCCCGAAGCACCCGGCTGCAAGCGTGGGCCTGCGGGCGGGCGACGCGATCGTCAGCGTCGACGGCCACGCGATCACACCGCAGACGATCTCGACTCGAATCAACGCGACGCACGGGCGACCGTTCACGATCGTGGTCATGCGCGACCGCAGCCGCGTCGTCGTCGGCCCGCTGCGCGCCCGGCTGACCGACGGTAGCTACCGGGTCGGCTTCGTCATCCGAGGCGCCCAAGGGCCCGGAAAATCGCTCCCAGACGCCGTCGGGAGCGCGTTCCGGGTCGCCGGGCAGGTGACGGCCGACACCGTTACGACGATCGCGCAGCTCTCGGAAGGAAAGGGAACCCGCAACATCTCGAGCTCCGTCGGGATCGTGAGGGTCACCTCCGATGCCTTCAGGCAGTCGCTCCAGGACTTCTTCGGGGTGATCGGCTTCGTCAGCCTGGCGATCGCACTGCTCAACCTGCTCCCGATCCTGCCGCTCGACGGCGGTCACATCGTGATGTCGATCCTCGAAGGGGCGCGCGGCCGCGCGTTCTCCCAGCTCGCCTACATTCGCTACAGCGCCGTCGGGCTGACGTTCTTTGCGCTCCTGCTCTACCTGGGGCTTCGCAACGACCTCTTCGGCGGTGCTGGCGGCTAGCTGCCGTCTAGCATGGCCCGCATGGGAAGCGAGCGTTTCGTCCGCGTCGGCGGCGTCCAGATCGGTGGTGGCGCGCCTGTCGTCATCCAGTCGATGACGCTCACGAAGACCCACGACGTCCCCGCAACGACGGCGCAGATTGCGTCACTCGCAGATGCCGGCTGCGAGATCGTTCGTGTCGCGGTGCCGAAGATGGAGGACGCCGAGGCGCTCTCGCGGATCGTGCGTTTCTCGCCGATCCCGGTGATCGCCGACATCCACTTCAACGCGAGCCTCGCCCTGAAGGCGATCGAGGCCGGTGTGGCCGCGGTGCGGATCAACCCGGGCAACATCGGCGGCGACGACAAGGTCGAGCAGGTCGTGCGGGCCGCCAAGAAAGCCGGCATCCCGATGCGGATTGGTGCCAACGGCGGCTCGCTCCCCAAGCATCTTGAGAACCTCGCTCAGGAGGATCAGGCCGCGGCGCTCGTCGAGGCTGCGCTTGAGGAGGTTCGGCTGCTCGAGCGCCTCGACTTCCGCGACTTCAAGATCTCCGTCAAGTCGAGCCACGTCCCGACGATGATCCGCGCGTACCGGATGCTCTCGGCGCAGGTGCCCTACCCGCTGCATCTCGGCGTCACCGAAGCCGGCCCGCCGTCGACAGGCGCGATCAAGAGCGCGATCGGCCTTGGCGCGCTGCTGGCCGACGGGATCGGTGACACGATCCGGGTGAGCCTCACCGCCGACCCCGTCGAGGAGGTCAAGGTCGCCTGGGAGATCCTCAAGTCGCTCGGCCTGCGCGAGCGCGGCCCGATCCTGATCGCCTGCCCGAGCTGCGGACGCGACAACGTCGGCGTCCAGACGCTCGCCGAGGAGGTCGAGACAAGGCTTGCGACCTACAAGGAGCACTTCGAGGTCGCGGTGCTCGGCTGCGCCGTCAACGGCCCCGGCGAGTCCGGCGACGCAGACTTCGGGATCGCAGGCGGCCGCGACATCGGCTTCATCTACGCCCACGGCAAGGTGCTCCGAAAGGTCGAGTCGGAGATCCTCGTCAGCGAGCTCTTCGGCGAGATCGACCGCTGGATCGCAGACGGCATGCCCCGCCCGGAGCGGCGCAAGCACTCCAAGCCGGCCGCGCTCGCAATGGCCGAGGCGTCCTCAATTCCGCTCGAATAGCCGAAAGGGCTTATCTCACATGCCGATCTCCTACGCCTCACGCCTCCACCTGCCGACGCTCCGCGACGCCCCTGGCGACGCGGAGGCGACAAGCCACAAGGTGCTCGTGCGCGGCGGGTACATCCGCCAGCTCTCCGCCGGGCTCTGGACGTTCACGCCGCTCGGCTGGCGGGTGCACCGCAAGGTCGAGCAGATCATCCGCGAGCAGATGGACGCGATCGGGGCGCAGGAGTGGTTCGCGCCGGTGCTCACTCCGGTCGAGCTCTGGGAGGCGACTGGCCGCGACAAGATCCCCGAGATCTTCCACCTGAACGACCGCGCCGGCCGCCGCTTCGTGCTGCCGATGACGCACGAGGAGACCTTCACGTTCCACGCTCGCGAGCTTCAGAGCTACAGGCAGCTGCCGCAGTCCTGGTACCACTTCCAGACGAAGGAGCGCGACGAGCCGCGTCCCCGCGGCGGCCTGATCCGGGTACGCGAGTTCATCATGAAGGACTCGTACTCCTTCGACCGTGACGAGGCCGGGCTGGAGGTCAGCTTCCGGGCCCACGAGGCCGCGTACCACACGATCTTCCAGCGCTGCGGGATCGCGTACTACGCCGTCCAGGCGGAGTCCGGGATGATGGGTGGCAGCGAGTCGGTCGACTACCTCGCCCCGTCGGGCTCCGGTGAGAACACGCTCGTCACCTGCGCGAACGGCGACTTTGCCGCCGACCTCGAGGTCGCTCGCTCCGTTCCTCGGGGCGCAACGTTCCCCGAGGCACTCGGCGCGCCCGTCGAGGTCGACACGCCCGGCATCACGACGTGCGATGACCTCGCTGCGTTCCTGGGGATCGACGTCGCTGCAACGTCTAAGGCGATGCCGATGACGAAGGACGACGGCACCGTCGTGCTCGCGCTCGTGCGCGGTGACGACCGGCTGGAGGTCTTCAAGCTGATCGCCGCGCTCGGCGAGGCAGTCCGTCCGTCGACCGAGGACGAGATTCGTGCCGCGTTTGGCGCCGAGCCGGGGTCGCTCGGGCCGGTCGGGTTCAAGGGCGAGATCATCGCCGACGAGACCCTCCGCGACGGCGAGTTCGTCGCGGGTGCAAACCGCACCGGCTGGCACCTGCGGGGCGTCGCCGCCGGCCGCGACTTCGAGCCGCGCTTCGCCGACATTCGCGTTCCGACCGAGGGCGACACCTGCATCGCCTGCGGCGCCGCGCTCGAGTTCAAGACGGCGATCGAGATCGGCCACATCTTCAAGCTCGGCACCCGCTACTCCGAGCCTCTCGAGGCCCGGTTCCTCGATGAGGACGGGCGCGAGAAGCCCCTCGTGATGGGCAGCTATGGCATCGGCCCCGGCCGAGTGATGGCGACCGCCGTCGAGCAGCACGCCGACGACTCGGGCCTCGTCTGGCCGGCGTCGCTCTCGCCCTACGACGTCCACGTCGTTGTTCTCCCGGGCGTCGAGGAGCAGGGAGCCGAGGCCGCCCGCATCCTCTCCGACGCCGGGTACGACGTCCTCGTTGACGACCGCGAGAAGCGGCCCGGCGAGAAGTTCGCCGACGCAGACCTGATCGGGATCCCTGTCCGCGTCACGGTGGGCAGAAAGACGCTCGAGGACGGCCTCGTCGACCTGAAGTTCCGCGACAGGGGCACCGAGTCCCGCGTCGCCATCGCCGAGCTGGGCCAGGAGGTTCAACGTCATGACTAAGAAGTCGAAGTTCAGCGCCGACGCTTTCGGCACCGCGATCGAGAAGCTGATGGACGAGACCGGCACGACCTACCGTGGACTTGCCGCGAAGACCGGGCTCTCGGCCGGCTACCTCAACCACCTCGTTCACGGCAACCGTCCGGTCCCGTCGAACGATGTGATCACGCGACTCGGGGAGGCGCTCGGCGTCGACGCCGACCACTTCCGCGAGTACCGGCTGCGCGCCATCACCGAGCGCCTCGAAGCGATGCCGGAGATGATCGACCGGCTGTTCCGCAAGCTCCACGACTAGGGAACCGCCCTCCGCTAAGGTTCTCCCTCCACGGGGCGTGGCGCAGCCTGGTTAGCGCGCTAGTCTGGGGGACTAGAGGTCCCGAGTTCGAATCTCGGCGCCCCGATAACCCGAAAGCCCCGCATCTGCGGGGCTTTCTTGTTTCCAGGACACGTTCCGGCGCAGGCGCTCCACGCTGTGTCATAGTCAGTCCAGTGCGCCGCCCGGCGGCGCACGCGCCAACAAGGAGGTCGGCCAATGACACGCTCTTCCCGTGGACACGTTGCAGCTGCCTTCGCGCTGCTCGCAGCCGTCGTCGCAGCGCCGGCCGGGGCCGGGTCCCGTACGGCGACGGTGTGCCACGTCGTCATCGCCAACCACCGGGTCTGCCCGTTTGCCAACCTCATCGGAGCGAACCTCGCCGGGATCCAGGCGGACCGCGCGAATCTGACGGGTGCACGGCTGAATCGCGCAAAGCTCACGCACGCTCATCTGGAGCACGCGAAGCTCGACCGCGCGAACCTCACCGGGGCGGTACTGATCCGGGCAAGACTCAAAGCCGCGACCTTGACCGGCGCGAACCTGACGGCGGCGGTGATGACAGGCGTGCACCTCGACGACGCCAATCTCCGCTCAGCGCGGATGAGCTCAGCGCGGCTCGGCGGCGCCTCGATCACCGGTGCGAAGCTGAACGGCGCCGTGCTGGCTCAAGCGAACCTGGCAGGGGCGGATCTCGGCGACGCGGACATGACGGGCGCGGACATGACCGGCGCGAACCTGACCCACGCCAACCTCTCTTCGGCGCACCTCGAACGCGCGAATCTCACCGGTGCCAATCTCACCGGTGCGGTTCTGACGCAGACGCACCTTCACGGTGCGATCTTCCACGGCACCATCTGCCCGGACGGCACGACGACAGACACGTTCTGCTCGGCCTGAGGAAGCTCAGGCAGCGAGCAGCTGCGACACCGTGACGAACTCGTAGCCACGATCGAGCAGCTTGGGGACGATCTCTCTGACCGCACGAACTGTCGGCCAGCGGTCGGGCCGGCTCACCGAGTCCGCCGAGCGGGGAGGGCGGCCGTCATGAAGGTCGATGATCCCGCCCTGCGCGGCCATCTCGAGCACGCGTGCGACGATCGGTTCCGGCGAGTCGAGCACCCAGTCCTTCGCCCACGCCGACGCCAGGACGGCCGTGTCGTATCCGCACGAGTGCGCGACCGAGCGCACGCGCCAGGAGACATCGAGGTAGGGGGGACGGAAGACCGTCGGACGCTGGCCGATCGCGGCCTCGACGATGTCTGCCGTCGCCGTGAGCTCGTGGCGGATCTCCTTGCGTGAGAGCGGCGGGAGGCGCGCGTGGGTGAGGGTGTGATTCCCGATCTCGTGCCCCTCCGCGTACGTCGCAGCAAGGACGGACTCGCGCAGCACCACCGCCTCACCGATGACGAAGAACGTCGCCGGAACGCTCTCGGCGCGGAGGATCTCGAGGATCGGCTCAGTCCACTCTCCTGGCCCGTCATCGAAGCTGAGGGCGATCAGGTTGCGCCCAACGTCCGGGCGGCAGGCGATGGTCTTGGCGCGCATCACACCGTCAAGCTAGCTCGGGCGGCGGCGAGTCACCGAGCGACATCAGCTGGTCGAGCGATCCGTGGTGGATAAACCGCAGCCAACCCGTACCCAGAGGGTGTACGGTGCGCCTTACAGGATGAACAAGCGCGCGACGAGAACGGACGACGCAACACTCGAGGTCACTGTCCGCGGCCTCACGCCTGCAGATGTCGAGGCATGCGCGGCGCGCGAGTGCTGCAAGCACTTTGGCGAGACCGGCTGGAGCTTCGGCGCCTGCGAGGTCAAGCCGTGCATGAAGTCGCTCGGCGGCCGCGTCCGTCTGTACGAGGGGCGTTTCGTGGCATCGGCGAGCCCGTCGGGCCCCGACGCCGCCTGATCTCCGACGCGCTCGACCGCAGCGCCGCGTGAGCTAGCCTGGGCTGATGGAGATCGCCGTCGCCATCGTCTCGTTCGTCCTGCTCGGCGGCGCCGCCGTATTCGTTGCCTGGATGTTCGTGTGGGCAGCGCGCAAGGACGGCGAGGAGGATCTGGCGCTCCAGAAGCGACTCGGGTGGTTTCGGAAGACCCGCCTCGGCCGCTGAAGATCGAGCTGCTCTGGTGGGAGGGCTGCCCCTCGCATCCTGAGGCGCTTGCGCTCCTCGAGGACGTCGTCGCCGAGCTTGACGTCGCCGCCGAGATCGTCGTCCGCGAGATCCGAGACCACGACGAGGCCGTCGCGTTCGGCTTCCCAGGCTCGCCAACGATCCGGGTTGACGGCCGCGACGTTGATCCGTCGTCGCGAGAGGCGCCGGCGTCGCTGAGCTGCCGCGTCTACCGTCTTCCAGACGGCCGCCCGTCCCCCGTACCGAGCCGAACCCAACTGGAGGATGCACTGAGATGACGCTGTCCCTCGCCGATCCGGCCCCACACTTCGCCCTTCCCGGCATCGATGGTCGTGAGCACACGCTTGAGAGCTACGCCGACGCGGCGGTGCTCGTGCTCGTCCAGTCGTGCAACCACTGCCCGTACGTGCTGGCGTGGGAGGGACGACTCAACGCGATCGCCAGGGACTACGCCGAGCACGGTGTCGACGTCGTCGCGCTGAACGCGAACGACGCCTCCCGCTACCCCGCCGACTCGTTTGAGCGGATGGTCGAGCACGCGGCCGCCGAGGGGTTCGTCTTCGACTACCTCCACGACGAGACGCAGTCCGTCGCACGGGCACTCGGCGCGGAGCGAACGCCCGAGGTCTTCGTCTTCGATCGGGAGCGCCGCCTCCGCTACCACGGCGCAATTGACGACAGCCGGGACGACCAGGCCGTCACGACGCACTACCTCCGTGACACGCTCGACGCGGTGCTCGCAGGCGAGATCCCGGCTGTGTCCGAGACGCCTGCGGTCGGCTGCAGCGTCAAGTGGCTCGAGTAGGTCCGACCGGATCCACGGGGCCCATTCCCTTTCTCTCCGAGAACTGCGATGATCGCGCTGCCCCGGCATGCGGTCGACGCTTCTCTCAGTGGTCGTGCTCGCGCTTCTTGCACCAGGTTCCGCCTTCGCGACGCCTGTTGTCTCGGCGTTCTACTACCCGTGGTTCGGCACCTCGATCCATAACGGCGGCTACCAGCACTGGGCGCAGGGCGGCCACGCGCCACCAAACGACATCGCCTCGGTGTACTACCCGGCTGTCGGCGTGTACTCGTCCGCTGATGCGGCACTGCTCGCACAGCAGATGCACGAGATCAACCGAGCCGGGATCGACGAGATCGCCGTCTCCTGGTGGGGACGGGGCTCGCCGGAGGATCAGCGCTTTCCCGCGATCCTCGCCGCTGCGGCGAAGGAGCACGTCGCCGTCGCAATCCATCTCGAACCGTATGGCGGACGGACGGTGTCGAGCACGAGCGCCGATATCGACTACCTGACCGGCCTCGGTGTCACGAAGTTCTACGTCTATCAGGCGTTCCAGTTGCCTGCAGGCGACTGGGCCCCGATCAACGACGCTTTGCGCCTGAAGGGGATCGTCACCTACGCGCAGACCCCGTTTGTCGGCCAGGCGGCGACCGGCCACTTCAGCGGGGTCTACACCTACGACATCCTCACCTGGGGCTCGGGCAAGTTCTCGCGGATCTGCGCGGAGGCTCACGCGGCCCACCTGCTCTGCGCACCGTCGGTCGGGCCCGGCTTCGACGCGAAGCGAACGAACGCGAACCTCGCCGTGAAGCCACGGCGGCGCGGCCTCACCTACGACACGATGTGGAACCAGGCCATCGCTGCTGGTGCAGACGACATCACGATCACGTCGTTCAACGAGTGGCAAGAGGGAACGCAGATCGAGCCGGCCGCGCCACCGAAACGCCGCGGGGACATCCGGTATGGCTCCTACAACGGTGCGTGGGGCCTCTTCGGCCGGAAGGCAGCCACGGCGTACCTCGACCGCACGGGGTACTGGGCGCACATCTTCAGGCGCGCGGTCGCGAAGCGGTCGATCGCCCCTTCCTGAGCCGAGACCGCCGTATGCTTGCCCGGTGGGTGCTCCGACCGCCACCGGGCTGCGCGGGATCGTTCCGAATGCCCTGACCCTCGGCCGCCTGGCGGTCATCCCCGTCTACGCGGCGCTCGTGCTGAGCTCGGCGGGGGGGATGAGTTGGCCGGCAGCGGTGATCTTCGCTGCCGCCGGGATCACTGACCAGATCGACGGGTTCCTTGCGCGCCGCTGGCGTGCGGAGTCGAAGTTCGGGAAGATCGCCGACCCGCTCGCCGACCGGATCCTGATCGATGTCGCAGTGCTCCTGCTCTGGCATGCCGGGCGACTTCCCTGGGTCGCGCTCGCGATCCCGGCGAGAGACATCCTGTTGATCGCCGCCACGCCCTTCGCCCTCGGGCGTGGCTACCGCTTCGAGGTCAACCTCACAGGCAAGACCGCAACGTGGGTGCTGTACGCGGGACTCGCTCTCATCCCGTGCACGTCTCCGTCGACACACTGGCCGCTCTGGATCTTCTGGGCCGGACTGGCGCTCGCGGTCGCCGCGGTCGCGTTGTACGTGCGCAAGGCCCGGCAGGAGTTCGGCCGGCCAGACGGAACTTGACGAAAGAATCCTCAAGTTGAGGTTGACGGTTCGGGTGCTGGTCCGCTTGAATCCAACTCCACCTGACGAAAGGCACAACGCGTGGAAGCGCTTCCGGATCTCGGCTCCCTCTCGGACGAACAACTCAAGAAGCTGAAGGACGAGCTCGAGCTCCAGGAACGGGAGCTCAGCTACAACCGCCGCATCCTTCACGGCAAGATCGACATCCTCCGCGCCGAGCTCGTCGCCCGGCTCCAGGTCTCAGGCGGGCGCAGCGTGCTCGACCAGCTCGACGTCGCGCGCCTCACCGAGATCCTGACAGGCAAGGCATCGCCCGAGTCGTGAGCCATCTGTACTGCACCGAATGTGGCTTCCAGAACCTGGAGGCGGCGAACTACTGCCCCCGTTGCGGCGCCCTGCTCCAGCACGACGACGCGGGCGTCGAGACAACCCAGACGTTCTCCGCAGAGGAGGTCGGCGATCTCGCCGCGGCGTCAGCCGGCGAGATCGTCGGGCCTGCGCTCGTCGTCCGCACGGGCGGCGGCAGGGCGGGGGAGAGCTTTCCGCTCCACGGCGCGAGCATCCGGATCGGCCGCTCGCCTGAGTGCGAGATCTTTCTTGACGATGTCACCGTCTCGCGCAACCACGCGCTCGTGGTCGAACGTGATGGCTCGTTCCTCGCCGAGGATCAGAGCTCGCTCAACGGAACGTTCGTCAACCGCCGCCGCATCGACGCGGTCGTGCTCGCACATGGCGATGAGCTCCAGATCGGCAAGTACCGACTGATGTTCGTGGAGCGCTGATCGTGAGCACGGAGACCACACAACGGGAACGCCTCGTCCGGATCGGTGAGGTCGTCAAGCGTCTCGGCGAGGAGTTCACCGACATCTCGATCTCGAAGATCCGGTTCCTCGAGGACGAGGGGCTTGTCACCCCGCAGCGCACTCCCGGCGGGTACCGGCTGTTCAGCGAGCCAGACATCGACCGGCTCGTCACGATTCTCCGCCTGCAGCGCGACGAGTTCCTACCGCTGCGCGTCATCCGCGATGAGCTCTCTGCTCCCGGCGCGGCCGAGCGGAAGCGCCGCAAGCCGACCGGGCTCGGCGAGCACGTCGCCATGATCGACCTCACAGAGCTCTGTCACCGCACCGACTCGACTCCCGAGTTCATCAAGGAGCTCGATGACTTCGGTCTCGTCGCACCGACCGGGAGCGGGGCGGACAAGCGCTTCCCCGAGACCGACATCGACATCGTGAGCGTCTGCACCCGCATGATCCGATTCGGCGTCGACCCACGGCATCTCCGGACATTCCGGACCGCCACGGACCGGGAAGCGGCGCTGCTCGAGCAGATCGTGGCGCCCGCGCTGCGGGCCCGGAATGCCGAGCGTCGCGCCTCCGGTCTGAGCGACCTGCAGTCGCTCACCGAGCTCGCGCAGGAGTTGATCTCTATGCTCCTGTGGCGCGACGTTCGAGAGGTCGCGACATCATGACCGTCGACCTGCGAACGAAAATCCGCGAAGTCCCCGACTTCCCGTCGCCGGGCGTCGGCTTCAAGGACATCACGCCGCTGCTCGCCGACGCCGCCGCGTTGAAGCAGTCGGTCACCGCCCTGGCGGAGTGGGTGAGAGACAAGCAGCCCGATCTCGTTCTCGGCGCCGAGGCTCGCGGGTTCATCCTGGGCGCGGCTATCGCCGCCGAGGCAGGGTGCGGTTTCGTGCCGGCCCGGCGTCCCGGCAAGCTGCCGCCCGAGACGGTGAGCGCCAGCTACCTGCTCGAGTATGGCTCGAACTCGCTCGAGGTTCACCCCGACCTGATCGCGAAGGGCGCGCGCGTTGTGATCCACGACGACGTCCTCGCAACGGGAGGGACTGTCGCCGCGATTCAGGGTCTCGTGGAGGCTCTCGGGGCGGTTGTCGTGGGCGCGTGCTTCCTGATCGACCTCACGTTCCTTGGAGGCCGCGAGCGGCTCTCCGGGATCGATCTGTACTCGCTGATCGAGTACTGACCCCGGCGTCGCGCTCTTTCGGGCCACCTGAACCCCTCCAACCGGGGATCTGGAGGCTCATGCGAGCGGTCGATAGAGGTTGGGATGACTCCCACGACTCCAGATCCTGACGCGATGCCGAAGGAGACGTCGTCGATCGATTCGTCACGGGCGGGGAGGAAGCGCCTCGAGGCCGTCGTTGGGCCCGACCTGGCCCGCTTCCTCGTCGCAGCGCTCTCAGGCGACGGTCAGGGCCGGCGCGGCTCGTCTTCGCCGTAGATCCGGACGAAGAGGAAGATCGCGCAGCCAGCGACGATCGCAATCAGTCCGCCGGTCGCACTCGACTGACCGATCGAGACTCCAGCGAGCCAGATGTAGAAGGTGAAGAGGAGTGCCCATAGAAGCGAGACGATTCCGTGCGACATGGCGGGGAAGCGAAGTTTGCTCATGGCGGAAGTCTAGAAAAAAATTCACCGAGCCGGTGGCGCTTTCGTCCCCCGAACCTGTTGGCTTTCCGCTTCCGCGTACAGCCCTCGGGCTCGGCTTCGACCTACTCGCGCTCCGTGCTCGGTGCAAGGAGCACAGTACGAGCCGCGACCGCCGAGAGCAAGGGCCGCTGCGCCGGATTTTGCGCAGTTGGCGCATCTTTCGATAACGCCCGTACGGATGAGCAGTGCGCGCAACATGCTCTACAGAGGTGGGGCCAGGGTTTCGCCGAGCCGGAAGCGCTTTCGTCCACCAAACCAAGTGACGTTTCGCTTCCGTGTACAGCCTCGTCGGTTGGGCTTCGACCTACACGCGCTCCGTGCTCGGCGCAGCGTGAATCTACTCCCGGACGATCGCGAAGATCAAGCGCACCGCCGCCCGCAATGCGCGCACTTTGGGAGAAACGACGCCGAGCAGGGCGGTGCGGCCTCGACGAGCACGCTTGCCTGACCGGTAGCCGAAATTACGGACTTGACATAACACACGTTATCGTGCAGACCGGAGATCGACGGCGACAGGACGAGAGACAGTCCCTCAAGTCCCTGCCATGTGCCGCTCACGGCGGGCTCAGAGCGGCAGCTGGAGCCCGAGCGCCGGTACAAGGGCGCGAAGCTCGCGCAGCGCCTTGGTCTCGATCTGGCGGACGCGCTCACGCGTGATGCCAAGATCAGACCCGAGGTCGTCGATCGTCTGCGGCGCCTTGCCGTCGAGCCCGAGGCGACGGTTGACGATGTGACGCATCCTCGGCTCGAGACGGCCGAGCGCGTGCGTGAGCTCCTCGTCGTGCTCAGCCTCGGTCATGACGACGTCTGTCACAGGAGCACCCGTGTCCTCGATGACGGGGGTGCGGACGAGATTGCCGTCCGCAATCAGCGCGAAGAGCTCGACGACGCGCTCGACGGAGAGACCGGCCTCGCGTGCGATCTCGGTGTTCGACGGGTCACGGCTGAGGCTCTGAGCGAGCTGGCGGCGGGCAGCGCTCGCGCGGCGCACCCCGTCGGCGTCATGCGCAGGAAGGTTGATCGCGCGGTCCTCGACTGCAAGGGCGCTGGTGATCGCCTGACGGATCCACCACGCTGAAAACAGCGAAAGCTTGAAGCCGAGCGTGTGGTCGAACTTCTCGACCGCCCGGATGAGACCGAGGTTGCCCTCCTGGATCAGGTCGAGCAGCGGCACTTCGGTGCGCGCATAGCCCCGCGTGATCGACATCACGAGACGCAGGTTCGACTCGACCAGGATCCGCTTGGCCTTCTCGTCGCCGAGATCCTTACGGCGGGCGAGCTCGCGCTCCTCATCCGCCGTCAGCAGCCGGCCGTCGTTGATCTGGCGAACGTAGAGTTTGAGCGGATCAGAGCTCTGCGCGGGCTCGGCGTCGGCAACGGAGACCGCATCGAGCAGGGGCAGGCGCGCAAGCGCCGGCTCAGAATGCTCGTGACTCATGATGAATCTCGTGAAGCGCCACAGTTCCTCCCTGGTATCGGAGTTCAGTGTGCGGTTCTTGAGCCGGAAGAAGGTGCCGGGAAGGTGTGAATGCGGTCTGAGCGCTCGGCGTCCCGTTCCCGTGTCCGCCCCCCTTTCTGCGATCTAGAGATGCGCGGAATCGCCGGATAGAGCTTTTCTAAGCGGTCTTGTGTCGATCGAACGCTGGCGGCACAGGTGCTTCTGACGTCGATCGCCGAACGTGGCGCAGACGCGGTCGGGTACGCCTACATGACCCCTCGAACGGGCGAGCCGACGCTCGTCAAGCAGCGTACTCCGGCGTCCGAGCTGCTCGAGCCGCGGTCGCGGCTTCTCGCGCGATCCGGCTCGACTCTGGGCTGGCGCAGCCCGAGGCCATCGGTGTCTACACCTCGCACGGCTACCTGCCGATCACGTGCCGGGGCTGCTCCGCGACCGATCCGACAAGCGTCTGCTTCGAGAAACGTCTCAGCTGAGCGTGCCGTCGGCGTGTACCTCGACGCCGTCGGTGAGCAAGGAGCCACGGACGAGGAACTGGAACGTCGCCCAGGCCCCACGCTGCGAGTCGAAGAGTCGATACACCTGCCACTCGGTCGGAAGCGCCGGGTCGGCACGCCGGGCATCGGCCCAGTCGGCGAACTTCGGCAGGCGACCGATGCGGTGGGCCAGCGCCACTCCGTGGGTGACCGCCCGGTCAAGGCGCTCCTCGCCGACCGCCACGTCGAAGCCGGCCTCGCGGAGCGCCTCGGTCAGAGAGCCGAAGGTGTGCCAGTAGAGAGACTTCGACGGGACACGGCCCCGACGCTCGTCGAGGTCGCGAGCCGTTGGTGTCCGCCCGACCTCCTCGCCGACTGCGCGAAGCACCGCAACGAGCTCCTCGCGCGTGGCGTGGCGACGCGGCACGAGCCCGGCTGCCCGCTTGGCTGCGTTCCACGTCCCGAAGTGCTCGATCACCGTCTGCGGATGCAGCCGTGTGCCCGGGTCGGCCTCGAACTCCTTCATCGTCGGTGAGCGACGCAGGCGCGCGGCCGAGGCGCGCAGCTCGGCGAGGATCTCTGTATCCGAGTAGCGGCGGCGCATCGCAGCCTGGAACGACGCCAGCTCGGCCGGATCGATCGCCGTCACCGCCGCAAATGGTGCACGCTTAGCCATCACCAAGCATGTTAGAGCATGCTGAGGCGAGTGCAAAGCCGATCGAGCGAGTTCGCGTCGGTCGCCGCGGTACCCTCAGGCGATGCTGCTCCCGCTCGAGGTCGCCGTCGCCCGCGCGGTCGGCTCGCTCTCACGCCTCGCGGGCCGTGGTGGCGGAACGACCCTCCCCGGCAAGCTCCTCTCCCGCGTCGATCCGGGTGCCGTCGGCAGACTCGCGGCTCGGCTCCCGCATGGCACCGCCCTCTTCAGCGCAACAAACGGCAAGACAACCACCGTCGCGATGACCGCGGAGATCCTCGCTGGCCGGTCGCTCGCGTGGAACGACTCGGGCGCAAACCTGCTCTCAGGGGTCACCTCCTCTCTCCTCGCGTCCGGCCAACGCGACCTCGGACTCTTCGAGGTCGACGAGGCTGCGATCCCCGCGGTCGCACGCCGGCTCTCACCCCGCGTCATCGGCCTCGGCAACCTGTTTCGCGACCAGCTTGACCGCTACGGCGAGCTCGAGTCGATCGCCGAGCGTTGGCGCGGGGCGCTCGCCGACCTCCCCACCGCTCGCCTCGTCGTGAACGCCGACGACCCACTCCTCGGCGAGCTCGTCCGTGGCCGCAGCGGCGTCGTCACCTACGGGCTCGACGATCCCACCCAGGCCCGTCCGAGCCTGCAACACGCTGCCGACTCGAAGTACTGCACTGCCTGCGGGACGCCGTACGTCTACCGCGCGGCGTACGTCGGGCACCTCGGCGACTACCGCTGCCCGTCGTGCGCCCTCGAACGCCTCCCGCTGACCGTCAGGGCCCGCGAGATCGAGCTCCACGGCCTCGATGGCTCCCGGTTCCTCCTCGAGACACCTGAGGGCTCAGAGCGCGTCGCACTGGCGCTCCCCGGCCTCTACAACGTCTACAACGCGGTCGCCGCCGCTGCGCTTGCGGGCGCTCTAGGCGCGACACCCGGGGAGATCGTGGCGGGACTCGACCGGTTTGTCTCGGCGTTCGGCCGGTTTGAGCGGATCGCGATCGGTGGCCGCAGCCTGATCCTGCTCCTGATCAAGAACCCGGCGGGGGCGAACGAGGCCGTGCGAACGCTCGTCGAGTCGTCGGCGCCGACGGTCGCTGTCGTCGCCCTCAACGACGAGATCGCAGACGGCCGCGACATCTCGTGGATCTGGGACGTCGACTTCGAGCCGCTCCTCGCGGGGTTCGATCGCGTCGTCGTGTCGGGTGGCCGGGCGGCCGAGCTGGCGCTGCGCTTTGCCTACGGAGGTCTCGCCCGCGACCGGATCGAGGTCGTGCCCGAGCTCGAAGAGGCCCTCGACCGGGGGCTCGCACTCACCCCGGACGGGGGCGAGCTTGTGGTTCTGCCCACCTACACGGCGATGCTCGCGCTTCGCCGTGTGCTCGCCGCTCGCGGCCACGTCGAGAACTACTGGAAGCAGGCGAGATGAGGATCCGCGTCGGCCACCTCTATCCCGAGTACCTGAACATATACGCCGATCGCGGCAACATCGCCGTGCTCTCTGCCCGTGCTGCAGTGCGAGGCCACGACCTCGAGGTGATCGCTCTCGGCCTCGGGGACGCGATCCCGGAGATCGACCTCGATCTCGTCTACATCGGCGGTGGCCAGGACCGCGAGCAGGCGCTGATCGCCCCCGATCTCTTGGCCAAGGGCCCGGCACTCCACGAGGCGGCCGCGGCGGGCACGGCGTTCCTTTCCGTCTGCGGCGGCTACCAGCTCCTCGGCCATTTCTACCGCGACCAGGCCGGTGCCGAGCTGCCCGGGATCGGTCTCCTCCCGCTCTCCACGACCGCGGGCAACCGACGTCTGATCGGCGATGTTCTCCTCGACTGCGCGTGGGCGGACGAGACACTCGTCGGCTTCGAGAACCACGCCGGACTCACCACGCTCGACGCAGGCGCCGAGCCGCTTGGCCGCGTGCTCGCGGGCCACGGCAACGACGGCACCTCCGGGTTCGAAGGCTGCCGCAGCGGCCGTGTCTACGGCACGTACCTCCACGGCCCGCTCCTGCCCCGCAACCCGTGGTTCGCCGATCTGCTGCTCACCGCCGCCCTCGAGCACGCAGCCGGCGAGCCAGTGGCACTCACGCCGCTCGACGACGGATTCGAGGCTGCCGCGCACGCGCTCGCCTCGTCCCGCGCACGCGCGCGCGGCGGCCGCTAACGCGGCGGCTCAGCTCGCGGCCGGAAGTACCGCGACGATCCGGCGGAACTCGTCGCCGCGATGTTCGAAGTTGTCGAACTGGTCGTAGCTCGCACAGGCCGGGCTGAGCAGCACAACATCACCCGCGGTGGCAAGCGACGCGGCATGCGCGACGGCGCGCTCGAGCGTGCCGTCGTCGTGAACCGCGCGGCCGACCAGTGCCTCGGCGAGCGACGGGACGGCCTCGCCGATCAGGTGGATCGAGGTGACGTTCGGTCCGATCGCCACGGCGAGAGGTGCGAAGTCCTCGCCCTTCAGCGAGCCACCGAGGATCAGATGGACGACGTCGCCCCCGTACGCTGCCAGGGCGCGCCGTGCCGCAGCGACGTTCGTCGCCTTCGAGTCGTTGACGAACTGCACCCCGCCGCGGACATCGACAGGCTCAAGTCGGTGCGGGACGCCTGCGAACGTTGCGAGCGCCGCAGCGATCGCGTCGTCGGGCACTCCCGCGGCGCGGGCAGCTGCGGTCGCGGCCGCGGCGTTCTCGCGGTTGTGCACGCCGCGCACGAGCGGCTCTGCCGGCAGGTCATCGACCGCCGAGAACTCGATCCCGTCGAGACCGCTCCCTCGCGGCACAACCTTGGCGCGGGCGCGCTCGAAGATCCGCAGCTTGGCGTCCTGGTAGGCCTCGAGCGAGCCGTGCCGGTCGAGGTGATCGGGCTCGAGGTTGAGCAGCACGGCGACGTCGCAGGCGAGCGACTCGACGTCCTCGAGCTGGAAGCTCGAGAGCTCACAGATCACCCAGTCGACCCCCTCCACGGCCGCAAACGGGCGCCCGACGTTCCCGGCGACGGCGACCGTACGGCCCGCCTCCCGGAAGATCTCACCGAGCAGCTCCACCGTCGTCGTCTTGCCGTTCGTTCCGGTCACGCCGACCACACGCACACCGTCCGCCAGCCCGCGCCATGCGAACTCGACCTCCGACCACACGGGGATTCCCCGCTCCCGCGCGGCGACGACGAGCGGCGCCTCTCCGGGAACGCCCGGGCTCTTCACCAGGAGCGTTACCCCGTCGAGCAGCGTGAGGTCGTGCTCGTTTCCGAGTGAGCGGTCGGCAAGGACCGCCTCGTCGCCACGCTCGGCCAGCCGCGCTGCGACCGCCTTGCCCGACCGGGCCGTCCCGTAGACGAGCGCCTTCACTGCGACGGGCGGATCTGCGGGTAGTACTTGTAGAAGAGCGCGAAACCGGCCGCGCAGAGGATCCCGGTGACAATCCAGAAGCGCACCATGATCTTCGTCTCCGACCACGCCTTCATCTCGAAGTGGTGATGCAGCGGTGCCATCAGAAACACCCGGCGCCCCCAGTAACGAAACGAGACAACCTGCATGATCACCGACAACGCCTCGATCACGAAGATCCCCCCGACGAGCAGCAGCAGCAGCTCGACCTTGAGGAAGATCGCCATCGCGCCCATAGCTCCGCCCAGGGCCATCGCGCCCGTGTCGCCCATGAAGACCTCGGCGGGAAACGCGTTGAACCAGAGGAAGCCGATCGCCCCGCCGATCACCGCGGCGCCGATGAATGCGGCATCCAGCCGGTTCTCGATACGTAGCCCGTTCGGGCCGCGCGAGCGGATGTAGATCGTCACGGCCATCGCCGTCATCGTGAAGAGCGCGATGATCGACGTCCCCGCGGCGAGCCCGTCGAGACCGTCGGTGAGGTTCACCGCGTTCGCAGCGCCAGCGATGATGAAGAACACGAGGACGTACCAGCCCCAGCCGAGCGGGATCCAGCGATTCACGACCGGGACGAAGACATCGTGGCGAAGCTGCTGGTGGTGCGCCGCGTAACCGACGGCGGCGGCGATACCGCCGAGCAGCAGCATCTTCACGCGGCCGGAGAGGCCGAGCGAGCGGCGCTTGCGGAGCTTCATGAAGTCGTCGATGAAGCCGATCAGCCCGCACGCGAGCATCGTCCCGAAGATCGCGAGCGCCGGCAGCGTTCGCGCGCTCGTCGCCAGGAACGCGACCGAGGCGGCGAGCATGATCAGCAGGCCGCCCATCGTCGGCGTCCCCTGCTTCGCGTGATGGTGCTGCGGGCCCTCCTCGCGGATCATCTGCCCGAACGAGCGACGACGCAGGAAGGCGATGAACGACGGGCCGGCGAGAATCGAGATGATGAGCGCGACGAGCGCGGCGATCAGAACGTGTGCCATCAGCTCTCCAGTTTCGCCGCGACCGCCTCGAGTCCCACCGAGCGCGATCCCTTGACGAGCACGACGTCGCCAGACGCTGCGAGGCTCCGCACGAGGTCGGCTGCCTCATCCGCCGCCGCGACCCATGACGACTCAACTTCATCGGCGGTCTCGAGATACGGCCGCGCCAGCTCACCGACGGCGATCAGCCGGTCGACGCCGAGCACGGCAAGCTCTGCGCCGAGTTCACGGTGGTACCACTCGGAGTAGTCGCCAAGCTCCGCCATCCCGCCGAGCACGGCGATCCGACGGCCGGTTCCGGCGCGATCGGCGAGGTGGCGCAGTGCCGCCCGCATCGAGAGCGGGTTCGCGTTGTAGCAGTCGTTGATCAGCGTCACGCCGCCCGGCAGTTCGATCAGCTCCTCACGCAACGGCGAGAACTCGATATCGAGAACGCCCGGCTCGAGCGGCACCCCGAGCGCATCGCACACCGTGAGCGCCGCCAGGGTGTTGTCGAGCTGGTGGCGTGACGTGAAGCTCGTCTGAAGCTCGATCACCCGCCCACCGACCCGGAACGCCCCCGGCTCGTCGACATGCCCGAACCGCCGCACATCGAGGTCACTGCGCAGGAGGTGCGGGTCGAGCAGCGGCTCGTCATCTGGCACGACCACGACGGCGTTCAATGGCAGCATCTCGATCAGCTCGGCCTTCGCCTGCGCGACGTTCTGGATGGTGCCGACGAGCTCGAGGTGCACGGGCCCGATGTTCGTGATCAGCCCGATGTCCGGCTGCGCGATCTGCGCGAGCCACTGGATCTGACCGAGGCCGCGCATGCCCATCTCGACGATGCAGAGCTCCGTGTCTGCTTCGATCCGGCAGAGCGTCAACGGCACTCCGATCTCGTTGTTGTAGTTCGCCTCCGACGCCACGGTGCGTAGGTGCGGTGAGCAGAGGGCGGCGAGGATGTCCTTGGTCGTCGTCTTACCCGTCGCGCCTGTGATCCCGACGACACGCGCCGACGAGCGCCGGCGCACCTCGCCGCCGATCGTGCCGAGCGCCGTGTGCGCGTACTTTGGGATCAGCACGGCCGCGGCGCCGCGCGCGAAGGCATCGTCGATGAACTCCTCGCCTGCGCCCATCGCAACGAAAAGGTCGCCCTCGACGATCCGGCGTGAGTCGATCTGCATCCCGGTCACGAACTCGGTGCCAGGACGGACACGCACCTCGCCGTGAGGTTCGAGGTAGGCGATCTCGATCGGGATCACGAGACCCCCCTCCGTCGCAGGATCTCACGCGCGACGGCACGGTCGTCGAAGGGGATCTTCCCCGACGCGAGCTCCTGCTCGGGCTCTGCCCCACGCCCTGCAATCACCACGACATCGCCGGGAGCTGCTTCGCGAAGTGCCGTCTCGATCGCGACGCGCCGGTCGAGTTCGATCTCGAAACTCCCGAGCGAGCCGTCGGCGACATCGGCGGCGATCGCCGCGGGCTCCTCGGAGCGCGGGTTGTCGGACGTGAGGATCGCCCGGTCGGCGAGCTCCGAGACGACCCGCCCCATCACCGGACGCTTGCTGCGGTCGCGATCCCCGCCGGCCCCGAAGACGACGATCAACCGCCCCTCCCCGAGCTCGCAAGCCGTCCGCAGCACGTTCTCGAGCGAGTCGGGCGTGTGCGCGTAGTCGACGACCACGGCGAACCGCTGGCCTTCGTCGATCGTCTCGAACCGCCCTGGCACGCCCGAGACCGACTCGATCCCTGCGCGGATCGCGGCGTCTTCGATGCCGAGCGCGCGCGCAGCGAGCGCCGCGCCGGTGGCATTGGCCGCGTTGAAGCGGCCTCGGAGCTTCAGGTCGATCCCGTCGAGCGCAGTCGAGGCGTCATCGAACGTCACGGCCGCCGGGAACTCCTCGGCGAGGCGACGGCCAAAGGGATCGCCGACGTTGATGACGGCGACCTCGGCCTGCGCGACGATCGCGCGTTTCGCCGCGAAGTACTGCTCCATCGTGCCGTGGAAGTCGAGGTGATCCTGGGTCAGGTTCGTGAACACGACGACGGCAAACCGCGTTCCCGTAAGCCGCCCGTGCGTCTGGGCAACCGAGGTCGCCTCCATCACGCAGATCTCGTCACCTGCGTCCGACATCTCGCGAAACAGGCGCTGCAGGTCGATCGCCTCGGGCGTGTTCAGCCCCGTCGCCCGCGAGGCGCCTCCCACGAGCCGCGTGATGTTCGTGAGCAGGCCCGCCTTGCGGCCGGCAGCGGTGAAGATCGCATGAAGCAGGAAGGCTGTTGTCGTCTTGCCGTTCGTCCCTGTCACGCCAACCACGGCGAGCTTCTCGGTCGGACTGTCAAAGAACACGGTCGCGGCCGCCGGCATCGCGGCCCGCACGTCCGTGACCACGATCTGGGGCAGGTCGACATCGAGCGGGTGGTCGACGACGAGGGCTGCGGCGCCCGCAGCGGCGACCGTCCGAGCGAACGCATGACCGTCGGCGTGCGCCCCACGAACACAGAAGAAGAGCGACCCGCGAGTCACTGCGCGGGTGTCGTAGGCGAGATCGCGGATCTCCACAGAAGCGGCGTTCACGACCTCGGCCGGGCCGAGCGCCGCGACAAGACGCTCCAGGTTCATCGCCGATCGAGTCTAACGGAGGGCTCCATCGGCATCAGCCGTCAACCGGAACGCGGCGGAAGATGACGTAGAGCCCCGTGTCGTAGACGCTCTTCAGCGCCCCGGCGATGAGAAACGGCGCGCCGAGCGATGACCCCACGATTGCACCCGCCACGAGCGGCGCCACCGGCCGCGTGACGTAACGCGCCGTGTTCGTATAGGCCGCAGCGGCCGTCCGCTCCTCGGGGGTGACAACAAGCGCGACGTATGCCTGGCGTGTCGGAACGTCCATCTGTGAGAGCACCGACCGTCCGAGCAAAAGAGCGATTGCCACGTGGAGGTTCGGCGCAAACGCGATGGCTGCAAGCAGGACGTTCGAGGGCAGGTGCGTGAAGACCATCGTGCGCAGGAGCCCGAAACGGGCCGCGAGCCACACCGCTGCGCGGAACGACAGCGCCTGAAGCACGCCAACGCCCGCGAAGACGAGCGCCAGCGTGTGCGGCTGTACCCCGTACTTCCGCGTGAACAGATACGCGATGAACGTCGTTGGCACAAACCCGCCGCCGAAGCTGTCCAGCGAGAAGAGCGCGGCGAGCTTGAGCACGATCCCCCGCGAGCAATCGAGCGACTTGCGCCGGCCACCAACCGGCCGCGGGGCGAGCTCGACTGCCTCCGTGAGCCGCGCCGCCGCCGCAAGGCCGAGAGCAGCCGAGACGGGATAGGCAAGGAGCCAGCGAGGCGACGAGCCGACGAGGGCGATCAGTGCCCCGGCGGAGCCCGCGAGCGTCGCCACAGCGTTGTAGGTGCCAAAGAGCGCGGTGGTCTTGCCCTCGGCTGCGGCGTGCGGCAACATCGCCTGCTCGAGGGAGGTGAACGGGCCTGACTCGACGACCTCCGGCGAGATCGTCCCCGTGGCCGCGGCGAGCACGAGGAGCGGTAGCCAGCCCGTCAGGGCGAAGGCGGTACCCGCCACGCCCATCACGATGAAGAGCAGCCGGTAGGAGCGGCGGCGACCGAAGGCATCACCGTAACGCGCGAGCACCACCGAGGCGAGCGCGATCCCTCCGAGCAGCGCACCGAGCACCCCTCCGACGGCAGGCCCCGAGAGGCCCCGGTGGGCGAGCGTCGAGCCGACGAGCACGGAGCCGAGGCCGTAGGCGACGGCACGGGCCCCCTGGGCGGCGAGGATGCGCCTGGCGTCGGCGCTCAGGGTGGCCACGCCTCGACCCTAACGCGTGGCGGTGAGGGGCGTGCCTGCGACCGCGTGAAGGGCGTCTGGCGCGACTTCGAGGTACTGCAGGTCAAATTTCGCAATCAATGCAAACGCCGGGGCGGCGACGACGCCGCCGAAGATCGATCCGCGCGGCTCATCGACCTTGACGAGCACGACCAGCCGCGGCTTCGACGCAGGGACCATGCCCACGAACGTTGCCTCGTAGTTGTACGTCGAGTAGCCGCCGTGACCATCCGGCACCTGCGCTGTTCCGGTCTTCCCGGCGACGCTGTACCCGGCGATCGCCGCCGCGCCACCGGTTGCCCCCACGTCCGCGACGACGCCGGTGAGCATCTTCTTGACCTGCTCGTCGACATCCGGCGACATGATCCGCCGATGACGCCACCTCTGCGGCGTCTTCCCGCCAACGCGGGTGACAAGGTGCGGCTCGATCCAGACGCCACCATTGGCGACCGCCGCGTACACGGACGCCATCTGGATCGGCGTGACCGAGATCCCCTGACCGATCGGTACGTTGCCGATCGTCGTCTCGCTCCACTGGTCGAGAGGCAGGACGAACCCGGGGCTCTCACCCGGGAAGTCGATCCCTGTTGCCGAGCCGAAGCCGAACTTCTCGATCCACGACGCCAGGCGCGCCCGACCGAGCTTGCCGGCGAGCGTGACCGCTCCGACGTTCGAGGAGTGCGAGAGGATCTGCGCGACGCTCAGCGTCTCGGTGGGCCGGCTCTCGGCGTCGTGCACCGTGCACTGCACGCACGTGTCGTAACGGAGCTTGTACGGCAGCGTGAACTTCGTCTTTGGCGTGACGAGCTTCTCGGACAGCGCGGCGGTGATCGTCACGAGCTTGAACGTCGAGCCGGGCTCGTACGTGTCAGTCACCGCCCGGTTGCGCAGGAGGCTCTGTGAGATGTCGGAGGTTCGGTTGGCGTCGTAGCCGGGTGTCTGGGCCATGGCAAGCACCTCGCCGGTCGAGGGGTCGAGAACGATCGCCGTCGCGTCCCTCGCGCCCCACTGGCTGACGGTCGTGCGGAGCACCTGCTCGGCCTGCGCCTGGATCGTGTGGTCGATCGACGTGAAGACGTCGGAGCCCTGCCGCGCTGGCGACGAGCTGACGACGTCGATCGCCCGGCCCGACGGGTCTCGGATGATCGTCTGCTTGCCGACGTGCCCCGTGAGCTTGCGGTCGTACTGGAGCTCGAGGCCATCGAGGCCCTTGTTGTCGACGCCGGCGTAGCCGATGAGCTGGGCGCCGATCGCGAGCTGCGGGTATGACCGCCGCTCCTCCGGGTACGAATGGACGCCCGCGAAGCCGCGCTTCAGGAACGCTGCTGCCTTGAGCGGATCTGCGAACCGCTCGACGTAGACAAACTGCCGCTTCTTGTCGAGCAGAAACGGGTAGAGCGCGTTCGCGTCGACCCCGAGAAGCTTGTGGGCGGCGACAGCGACCGCCGTCGGCTCGCGGATCTCCTGCGGGTCGGCGTAGATCGTCGCGGTCTGCTCACCGATCGCCAGCTCGACACCCGTGCGATCAAAGACCGTTCCCCGTCCAGCCGGGATGGTCTGTGTCTCCTGCTGCTGGTTATGCGCCAGACCGGCGTACCGGCTGCCGTCCAGCACCTGGAGCCGGAATGCGAAGACGAAGAGAGTGATGAAGATGAGGCCGAAGAGGACGACGAGGAGGCGGATGCGCCGGTTCGCCCGCTTCCCGTCCATCAACGACCCAGTTCGATGAACCCGGTCGCCGACGGATCGGCCTCGACGAGCTCGTACTGCTTGTGCGCGAGCGCCTGGATACGCGGTGACGCAAGCGCTGCGGAGAGCTGCGACTGGAGCGTGGCATTCGACGCGCGCAGGTTGGTGCGTTCCGTCGTCGCCTTGGTCAGAGAGAGGTTGAGCTGCAGCACGGCGAGGTTCACGAACACGACTCCGGCGAGGAGCACGGCGCCGACGACGATCCAGACGATCGGCGCGTGATGACGTGTGCGGGACTTCGGCCGGGCCGTCGCACGCGCGCGGGCCCGTGCGGTCGTGGGTGCTGTTGTTGCCGTCGTAGTCTTCGTTGCCGTGCGCTTCGGCGCCGTGGTCGAGGGCCGACGCGTACGGGTCGCTGGCTGCTCGGCAGCCTTGCGTGTCCGGGGCCGTGTCCGGGCCGGTGCGGCCACGGCGCTCGAACGTGCGCTAGCCAACCTTCACCGCCACACGGAGACGGGCCGACTGCGAACGCGGGTTGCGTGCGATCTCGGCTGTGGACGGGCGAATGGCCCGACGTGGGGTTGCACGGAGTGTCGGCTGGGAGCCGCATGCGCAGATGGGGAAGTCCGGTGGGCACGTGCAGCCGTGCTCCTCGTTGCGGAGGAAGCGCTTGACGATGCGGTCCTCGAGCGAGTGGAAGGAGATGACGGCGAGCCGGCCGTTCGGGCGAAGCATCTCGAGCGCCGCAGGCAGCGCCCGCTGCAGCGAGCCGAGCTCGTCGTTGACCTCGATCCGGAGCGCCTGGAAGACCCGCTTTGCCGGGTGGCCCTCACCGAAGCGCGCAGGAGCGGGAATCGCCTGCTTGATCACCTCAACGAGATCACCGGTGCGCTCGAACGGCTGCTTGGCGCGGCGCCGAATGATCGAACGGGCGATCTGGCGGGCGTAGCGCTCCTCCCCGTAGCGGTGGAAGATATCGGTGAGCTCGCGCTCGTCGCCCTCGTTGACGATGTCGCGCGCAGAGAACTCGGCAGACGGATCCATCCGCATGTCGAGCGGCGCGTCGGTCGCGTACGAGAACCCGCGCTCGGGCCGATCTAGCTGCATCGAGGAGACGCCGAGATCCATCAGGATCGCGTCGGCCTTGACGCCGTTCTCGGCCAGTTGGTTCAGGACGACGGAGAACTCGCCGTGCAGGAGGCGCGCCTTGATCGCGTGCGACCGGCGGATGCGCTCGAAGTACGGCGCGACGGTCGGGTCGCGATCGATCGCGATGAGCTTGCCGTCGCCACGGAGGCAGCCGGCGAGCATGTCGGAGTGCCCGCCGGAGCCAAACGTGCAGTCGACGATGGTTTCGCCCGGCTGCGGTTCGAGGGCTGTAAGCACCTCGTCCGCAAGAACCGGGACGTGATCAGCCTCGGCTGGCAAGACGCTCGGCAACATCTTCCGCGCTCCCTTCGACAGCCTGCACCTGCGCGCGCCAGGCGGCGCGATCCCAGATCTCGAGGTGGTCGTGGATACCTGCGACCGTGACCTCGCGACCGATCTTCACCTCGTCGAGCAGCCGGGCGGGAATGAGCATCCGGCCCGCCTTGTCGACAGACGCCGGCTCTGCGCCGGAGAAGAAGTAGCGCTGGAGCTGGCGCGCCTCGCGACTGAACGAGTCGAGCCTGCCGACCCGCTCGGTGAGCTGGTCCCACTCCGCCCGGGCGTAGACCGTGAGACAGCCGTCGAGGCCGCGCGCGATCACGACGTGACCACCCATCGCCTCCCGGTGCCTGGCCGGAAGGGTGAGACGGTTCTTGTCATCGAGGGAGTGGTCATGTTCACCTAGCAGCATCTCAACTCTCCCCCACTTTAACCCACTTCTCCCCACTTGTCCACTCTCTCTCGCCGAATTGCAGGATTGGATCGGCAATTCGAGTGGTTGTCCCGCTTCGAGGGACTGTCCCTGCCGAGGGACTGTCCCTGCGCGCCAGCGGGCTACGCCGAGATCTGGGTGCTGTACGGGCCACGGCCGCTCACGACCGCAGCGCCAGCACGCGTGGCGAGGTCGAGCGCGGCCGCGAGCTCGTCGCCTCGTGCAAGCCCGAAGCTCAGAGCTGCTGCAAACGAGTCACCAGCGCCGTAGGTGTCCGAGAGCGGCCCCGGTGGAGTCGCTGCCTCATAGCGACGGCCGTCGGCGATCCCGCCGTGTGCCCCGTCGGTCTGCACGACGAGGGCGGCATCGAGTCCGCCGTCGTACCGCTCGCCCGGGTCGTTACCGCTCCCCACGAGCAGGTCGAGTGCTACCCCACCCTCGCGCAGCGTCGGAAGCTCACGCGGCGTTGCTCCGAGGAACCGGGCAGCACGGGCCGACCGGAGCGCCTCGGCATTCCCCGCGACGAAGAAGACGAGGTCGTACCCGGCCAGCGGGAGCGGGCCGGACGGGCGCAGCTTGGGCCCGAGCGTCGTGATCGTCCGCTCGCGGTTTGCGTCGACGTACGTCCAGGCGCGTCTCGTCGCCCCCATCCACTCGCTGTGCACGGTCACGCCAAGCTCGGAGAGCCGTTCAACCGAGCGGTGGCCGAGGTCGTCATCCCCGAGCGCCGTGAAGAAGTCGCAGCCGCCAGCGAGCCGAGCGATCTGAGCGGAGACGACCGAGCCGCCGCCCGCGGGCTCCTCCCAGAAGGCGATCGCGTTCGCAATCCCGCCCGGCGGCGGCACGGCAACAACCTCGGCGAACTCCACCCACTCGACATGACCGACGACGGCGCATCTCACAGTTCCGCAAGCTTGCACGTTTCAGCCCATGATGGACGCCGTGACAGTACCGCCCTTCGAACGCTTCTACGTCCAGCACTGCGACGAGGTGCTCGGATACCTGCGCCGGCTCGTCGGCCAACAAGCCGAGGATGCATGGCAGGAGACGTTCCTGCGGGCGCTGCGGGCCTACGACCGGCTCGAGCACGGGCGGCACCTTCGCGCCTGGGTGTTCACGATCGCAACGCGGGTCGCGCTCGACGACATCCGCGCTGCAAAGAAGACCGTTGCCGACGACGAGCTCGACGGCCCCCCGGTCGAGCTCAAGCGCCCCGCGTTCCGCGAGCTCGAGCATCTGACTGACTCGCTGCCGCCCACGGAACGTGCCGCTGTCGTGCTCCGCTACGGCTACGACCTGCCCTACGCCGAGATCGCCGCCGCTCTCGCCTCCTCCGAGGAGGCGGCCCGAGCTGCGGCGTCTTCCGGCGTCCGCCGACTCAGGAGGTTACTCGATGGTTGACCACGCTCTCGATAGCCGCTTTCGCACGGCCGCACTCCACGAAGGACTCATCGATGTCTGCTTCGACATCGTCGCCTCGCCTGTCGGTGAGCTATTTGTCGCGGCAACCACCAACGGGCTCTGCCGCATCTCCTACACCGTCGACGGCGCAGACGAGGCGCTTGCCAAGGCCTTTGGACTGCGACTCCTCCGGCTCCCTCTCGACGACGTCCGGCGGGAGCTCGACGAGTACTTCGAGGGCCGGCGCCGCACCTTCGATCTACCGCTCGACCTCCGAGTCGCACCCTTCCACGAGGCCGTCCTCCGCGAGCTAGCGCTCGTCCCGTACGGCCAGGTCGACACCTACGGTCACCTTGCGGCAAGGGTCGGTCGCCCGAAAGCTGCCCGGGCCGTCGGTGCTGCGATGAACCGCAATCCGATCCCGATCGTCCTCCCCTGTCACCGCATCGTCGGCTCAAACGGCTCCCTCACCGGGTACGCCGGTGGCCTTGAGATAAAGCGCGCGCTCCTCGCCCTCGAGGGTGCCACGCTCTCGGTCTGACCAGAGGCGCAAGGCGGAGGGACTGTCGCCGCGGTCGTCCCCGATCACGCGTCGAATGAGCGACCGAGCAGGCGGTAGCCGATCCCCCAGTGGTTCTCGACCAGATCGACATCGCCGGCAACAGCGACGAGCTTCCGGCGCAGGCGTGAGGCGTGCGCGTGGAGCGTCCGGGTGCGCATCGAGGGGCTGTAGTCCCACACGTCGCGGAGGAGCTCCTTCTTCGTGAACACCCGCTCCGGGTCCGAGGCAAGACGGACGAGCAATGCGAACTCCTTCTGCACGAGCGCGACCGGTCGCCCCGCGACCATGACGGTGCGGGCGCGCTCGTCGATCACGACAGGGCCTGCGACGATCCTGCGCCCAGACCCCGCACCGGGCCGACGGAGCACGGCGCGGATCCGTTCGACGAGCTCCTCGTAGTCGAACGGTCGCGGCACGTAGTCGGAACACCCGAGCCGAAACGCCGCCACGCGATCGCCGACGTTCGCCTCGGCTGGCCCAAGGACGATCACCGGTGCCTCGTCGCGCCAGCGCTCCAGGCCGGCCTGATCGGAGGCGAGCACGACGTCGGGCTGGCCGCCGGGAGCCGCGAGCTCGAATCCGTCGAGCGGCAGGTGCCGCTCGAGCAACCCGCGCGTCACAGGCTCGGTGTCGGCAAGCAGCACGGTGGTCGACATACACGTGACGCTATCGAGCGATCGCCAGGCTGCCTAGATGTCCTTTCGTGCGAGTGTGTGACGGTCCTTCAACACCCGGCCCGTACAGCCGCGCGTCTTCAGGCCATGCCGCTTCGTCCGGTCGGACACACATCGAGGGCGCCGATAAGCACCGGGTCAGAGCCGGCCGGAGCGAATGACGCCCCAGAGGAGCCACACGCCGAGCACGCCCGACAGCAGGAACCCGAACGCGGAGACAACGTTCAGCCCGAGAACCTGGGGCCCGGTCTTCGCGAAGATGCCGATCAGGCTCGACCCGAGCAGGCCGCCCGTGACGACCATCGCGACGACGAGGCGGTTGAAGAGCACGTCGAGCTTGTGCAGGAGGTCGTCGAGGCCCTTGTGCACGAACCCGACCTCGATCTGCCCCTGCCTGACCTGCTCGAGCGTCTCGTGCACCTGGTAGGGCAGCTCCGCGGTCATCTGGGCGAGCTGCCAGACCTCGCGCTGGGCGCGCTTGGCGACCCGCGCCGGTGTGAACCGTTCGAGCATGAGTGACCGCGCGTAGGGCTGTGCGACCTCGAAGACGTTGAAGTCGGGATAGAGATCGACGCCGACCGACCCGACGGTCGCGATCGCCTTGTCAAGGAGGACAAACCGCGTCGGCAACCGCAGGTTCATCCGGTAGATCAGCTCGAAGGCCTCGCGGATCACCTGCAACGGGTCGATCTCGCGCAGGCTCGCACCGTAGTAACGCGCGTAGACGGCGTGGAGTTCGGAGACGAACTCCTCCTCGCGATCTGCGGGATAGCGAACCCCGAGGTCGGCCAGCCGCTTCGGCAGCGCCTCGACGTTCTCACCCGCCGCATCGATGAAGAGTCGCGTCAGCTTGGAGAGGTCGCGGTCAGTGAGCTTTCCGGCGAGGCCGAAGTCGACGAGCCCGATCCGTTCCGGCGAGAGGACGAGGATGTTGGCTGGATGCGGATCGGCATGGAAGAAGCCGTGGCGGAAGATCATGGTCATCCACGCCTCCGCGACCAGGTAGGCGAGCCGACGGCGCTGTGCGAGATCCCAGCTGTCGAGATCCAGGTCACGCACCTGGGCCCCCTGGAGCTCCTCGAGCGTCAGAACGCGGGAGCGCGTGTAGCTCCAGTACGTGCGCGGCACGGTGACGTGCGGGTGCCCGGCAAAGTTCGCGTGAAACGCCTGGGCGTTGCGTCCCTCCTGCCGGTAGTCGAGCTCCTGGCGGATCGACCGCGCGAACTCGTCGACGATCTCGCGTGTGTCGATGAAGTCGAGAGCGTGCACCCTCTCGCTCACGAGACGCGCGACCTGCTGGAGCAGCTGGATGTCGCTCTCGATCTGACGGGGCGCGTTCGGCCGCTGCACCTTGACGACGACGTGGCGGCCATTTGGCAGAACGGCCTTGTGAACCTGTCCGATCGACGCCGCCGCGAGCGGCTGCTCGTCGAACTCGAGGAAGAGACGCTCGAGCGGCTGGCCGAGATCCTCGCGGATCACCCGTTCGATGTCGTCGAACGGGAACGGGCGAACGTCGTCCTGGAGCCCCCGGAGCTCGGCGATGATGTCGGGCGGGACGATGTCGGGCCGGATCGAGAGCAGCTGCCCGAACTTCACGAAGGTCGGTCCGAGCTCGTCCAGCATCTCTCGGAGGTGACGGCCACGCGCGGTAGGCTCGCCGTCCCCCGGTGGGCTCCGGCGACCGTCGAGCAGATAGCCGAAGCCATGACGAACGCCGACCTGAGCGATCTCACCGAGCCGCCCGACGTTCGCTGCCTTCGACCTCGCAGTCACGAGGCAAGTGTTACACGCGCTGCGTTTTTCCTGCTCAGCGCGGGAAGGCGGCGGGGACACCACCGTCGACCGTGAGCACGCAGCCGGTCGTCGCCTGCGACCTCTCCGACGCGAGAAACGCGACGGCCTCCGCAACATCGTTCCCGCTGACCGCGCGCCCGAGCAGGCTCCGTGAGGCGTAGAACCGCTCGATCTCGTCCGGCTCGATGCCGTGGGCGGCGGCCCGCTGGGCGCGCAGCTCGTCCGACCAGAGCTTCGAGCCGGCGAAGATGGCGTCTGGGTTCACCGCGTTTGCCCGGATACCGTCTGCCCCGCCTTCGAGCGCAGCGATACGCATGAGCTGAACGAGCCCCGCCTTCGCGACCGAGTACGGGCCAAACCCGGCGCCCGGAGCGAACGCGTTCTTCGACGAGATGTAGACGAGGCTTCCGCCGATCCCCTGCCGCTGCAGCACCGGCCACACGCGTTTGGTCAGCAGGAAGTGCGACGTCAGGTTCACCTCGATGCTCCGCTGCCAATCGTGGTCGCCGAGCGCTGCGAGCGCACCGGTGGCGGCGATGCCGGCGTTGAAGACAACCGTGTCGAGCCCGCCGAATGCAGCAACCGCGCCTGCGATAACGCGGTCGACGAACCGAGGGTCGGTGAGGTCGCCAACAAGCGCGACCGCATCGGCGATCCCGCTCGCGGTCTCGAGGAGTCCCTCACCATCGATGTCCGCGAGCACGAGGTGAGCCCCTCGACCTGCGAGGTCGCCTGCGACGTCCCGACCGATCCCCGACGCGGCACCGGTGACAAGTGCGATCGAGCCGGCGAGCTCGGGTGCCGGTGGCGCGGAGGCGAGCTTCGCGAGCTCGAGCGGCCACTGCTCGAAGTCGTCGATCTCCGGGTCGCTGAGCCACGACGACCCGCCGAATCGGTCGATCGTCGCCGCGGTCGTCCGGTGCGAGTGAGCCGCAAGCTCGAGCCGAACGCGGGCCGTGCGCACGTCGGCCGCGGCGACGACGCAGCCGATACCGGGGGCGAGCAGCACGCGTGGCACTGCTCCGTATGTCTGCTCGAACCTGTCCACCGCGTCCAGATCACGCAAGACGCAGGTTCTCCCGCCGATCCGCAGGATGTGGTCGGGCGTGCTGCGCGCAGCGGCGATCAGCTCGACATCGTCCCGACCGGCGATCGTTCGCTGCCCCGCGTCGACCGCAAGCACCTGCCTGTTGCCTCGCGACAGCCGTCCGCGGAGCCGTACGAGCTCGTCCGTATCCGTACTATCGGTCGCCGGGCTGGCGACCCCGATCTCGGAGAGTTCAACGTACTGCGTCGCGCGCGCGACGAGCTCGAGCGTGAGCTCGTAGGACTCCTCGTTGCTTGCACCCCAGGTCACGAGGCCGTGATGAGCGAGGACGACCGCCCGCGCACTCGCGAGGTCGGCCACGCGCTTGGAAAGCCCGAATCCCGGCCTGATGTAGTCGACAACGGCGACATCGTCGCCCAGCGCCTCTCGGACAGCCCGGTGCGGATCGGGGGCGTTTGCGAGCGCGCAGATCGCGTCGGCATGGACGTGGTCGACGTTCGTCGCGGGGAGAAAGGCATGAAGCAGCGTCTCGATCGATGGCCTCGGCCCGTCGGGCTCGACCATGCAGTGCCCGAGGTAGGCAACCATCTCCTCGTCTGTCATCTCCGCCCGCTCCCGCAGGGGCAACAGGTCGTCGAGCCAGAGCCCTGGAAAGTGGCGCCTCTCGGCCGTTGCGAGGTCGGAGCCGCTCCCCTTGATGCGCAGCACGCGACGTTCGCGTCCGAGATGATCGGCCTCGACGAGCTTCGTCGAGGTGTTCCCGCCACCGTGCAGTACGAGCGACCGGTCAGAGCCGATCAGCCGCGAACGGCTGACGAGACGATCGAGCTCGGTGTCGCCTGGGATGGCCGCCATACGGCGATGCTAGTGAGCGCTAGGAGATGTCGCGAACGGTCGCCTGCCACGAGCCGCGCGGCGCCTGCACCGTCACGGACTCACCGATCTTTCGACCGAGGAGCGCAGAGCCGAGTGGTGAGGTCGGGGAGACCGTTCCGGGCCCTCCCACGCCGCTCACCTCGACCTTGATGATCGTGCCTGACTCGTCCTCGACGTCCACGACCGACCCGATTCCGACCTCGTCGACGCTCTCGTGCTCGACGATCTCGGCGAGGTCGAGCCGCGCACGGAGCGTGCGGATCCGGGCCTCCAGCAGGCCCTGCTCGTTCTTGGCGGCGTGGTACTCGAAGTTCTCCGAGAGGTCACCGAACTCACGGGCCTTCTTGATCGCCGCGACGACCTCTGTGCGGCGGGGCCCTTCGAGCTCCTCGATCTCGGCGCGGAGGGCCGCGGCCTGCTCGGCAGTGAGCCGGTTGTCTACCACTTCGATCGCCGTCCCTTGCGGGATGTGTAGACCACCCGCGCCCGTGCCATCTTCATGCCGGACTCCTCGAACTTCTCGGTGTGACCCTGAAGACGGGCGACGCGGCTGACGTCGTTCTGCTGCTCGGGAAGCACGAGCGTGATCCCGGTGCCACCGCGGCCTGCACGGCCGGTGCGGCCGACACGGTGCGTGTACGAGCTTGCCTCCTCCGGCGGATCGAAGTTGATCACGTGCGTGATGTCGTCGACGTCGAGACCTCGAGCCGCGACATCGGTCGCGACGAGCGTTCGCACCTTGCCCGAGTCGAAGTGGGCGAGCGCCTTCTCACGCTGAGCCTGGGCCTTGTCGCCGTGGATCGCGACTGCCTCGATGTCGTGGCGGCGAAGCTTCTCGACCAGTCGGTCGGCGCCGGCCTTCGTGCGCACGAAGACGAGCGCAAGCCCTCCGTCGCTCGGCAGAAGATCGACCAGCGTCTGCACCTTGTTCTCGGCGGTGACCGGGATGAACTGGTGGTCGACGTCGCCGCTGCGCCGCTCCTCGGGGAGGTCCGCGTCGAAGCGGGACGGGAAGCTCGTGTACTTCCGCGCCAGCTCGCCGACCTCGCCGTCGAGCGTCGCGGAGAAGAACATGGTCTGCCGGTCGGCGTGCAGCCGCCGGACGATCTTGTCGACCTGCGGCTTGAACCCCATATCGAGCATGCGGTCGGCCTCGTCGAGTACGAGGATGTCGACGTTGTCGAGCGAGAGCAGCTTGCGATCGACGAGGTCCTGAAGCCGGCCGGGCGTAGCGACGACGATGTGCGCCGCCTTCGCGTCGGCCGCCTGCTTGGGTAGCGGCACGCCGCCGTACACGGACACGACCTTGAGCTTGCGTGCCTTGCCGACCAGTTCGAGCGACTCGGTCACCTGAACGGCGAGCTCCCGTGTCGGGACGAGGATGAGGGCGGACGGCTTCGGCGAGTCGGCGTCGAGCCGCTCGACAATGGGGATCCCGAAGGCGAGCGTCTTGCCGGAGCCGGTCGGGCTCTTCGCAAGGACGTCACCGCCTCGGATCGCCTCGGGGATGGCTACGACCTGGATCGGGAACGGTGAGTCAATCCCTTGGGCCGAGAGCACGTCACACACGGCATCGGAAACGCCGAGGGCGCGGAAGTCTTGCGTCATATGGTCGAACTCCTTCTGGTCGGACGAGATCCCGTTCACCGTCTCGACGTCTGCCGAAGGAACGCGACCTCACCGGAGAGCCGCATTGCCCTCCATGACGGGCACGGTAGCAGGGGAACCGGCCGACGCAGGGATGACTTCAGGCGTCGTCGCGCTCGAGCAGGCGGAGCCGGTGCTCGAGCTGGGCGATCCGCAGGTCGAGCTCATCCAGGTCGTCGCGGGTCACGAGACCGAGCTCGCGGAAGAGATCCTTGAGACGCTCGCGTGTCCCCTCACCGATCCGGACGCTGTCGCCACGCCAGCGCGACGTCACCTCCTCGAGCAATGAGCGGGCCTCGTCAAGACGTGGCCCGACGACGGACGCGAGCCACTCGACCGGGTCGCGGTCGTCGCGCTGCTCGTCAGCGGGGGCGTCCATGGGGCCTTGTCTGACGGCGTTGACGACGCCGTTCGCGCTTCGCGTCGGCCGTGATGTCCGGTGGATCGACGACGTCGTGGAGCGCCTCCTCGATCCCGTCCATCGGCGTCTTCGGCGTCGGCTCGTCCACCGCTGCCTTCTCGGCGCGGCGCAGCAGCAGCCCATGGGAGGTCGTATCTCCCGCGTCGTCCTTGCGGCGGGCGTACTCGGGGTCGCGCTCCATCAGGCCGGTCAGGAGCGGCGTGGCGATGAAGATCGTCGACACGGCGCCGATCGAGATCCCGACCATGATCGCGAACGCGAAGTCCTTGAGCGTTGCGCCGCCGAAGGCAAAGAGCGCAACGATCGGCAGCAGGGTGATGACGGAGGTGACGATCGAGCGCCGGAGGACCTCCCACACCGAGACGTTCGCAATCGTCGCGATCGACGCGCGCGGCATCAGGCGCATGTTCTCGCGGACTCGGTCGAACACGATGATCGTGTCGTAGACCGAGTAGCCGAGAATCGTCAACATTGCGGCGACGGTCGAGGCCGTGACCTCGCGGCCCGAGATCGCGTAGACGCCGAGCGCGATCGGGATGTCGTTGAGCAACGTTCGCAGGATTGGAATTGCAAAGCGCCAGCGATACCGAAGCGTCACGTAGACCGCGATCAGCAGGAACGAGACGATGATCGCGACGATCGCGCCCTGGAGGATCTGCCGGCTGAAGCTCGCCGAGACGTTCTTCGTCCCCAGCTTGAGCGCGTGGACACGTTCGGTCAGGTCATTGGTGAGCCTGGTCTGATCGGCGGGCGCCAGCTTCTTGAGCCGCACCTGGAAGCTCGTGTACTTGTCCGCGCCGGAGACCGTGCCGCGACCCTGGACGACGGCGTCGTTACGGCCAATCGCCGTGGTCTGATCACGGACGAGCGTCAGCGACGTCGGCTTCGCCGTCGTGAATGCGATCTGGACGCCGCCCTTGAAGTCGATGCCGAGGTTCAGTCCCTTCACGCCGATCGCAAAGACGCTCAGCACGATCGCCGCAACCGAGAGCACGAACCAGAGGCGGCGTCTCCCGACGACGTCGATCCGCTGCCACTTCGGGATCTCCGTCGCTGTCGCCCCCATGAAGCGCGGATCAGCAAACCACTTGAACCCGGCGAGCAGCCCGAGCATCGCGCGCGTCGCGGCGACGGCAGTGACGAGCGACATCACGGTGCCGATGAGCAGCATCAGCGCGAAGCCCTTCACCTCGGCGGTCGCGACGGCAAAGAGGATCAGGGCCGTGATGCAGGTGACGACGTTGGCGTCGACGATCGTGTGGAAGCCCTTCGCGTAGCCGGCGGCGATCGCGGCGCGGACCGAGCGTCCGCCACGCACCTCTTCCTTGATGCGTTCGAACACGACGACGTTCGCGTCCGCCGCTACGCCGATCGTGAGCACGAGACCGGCAAAGCCCGGCAGCGTCAGGGTGACGCCGAGCAGCAGGATGGCCCCGTACATGAATGCCGAGTAGATCGCGAGGCCGATGACGGCGACGAGCCCGAGGAACCGGTAGAGCAGCAGCAGGAACAGGACGACCGCGATCAGACCTCCAAGAGCGGCGTTGCGAGCCTGGCGGAGCGAGTCCTTGCCGAGCGTGGCCGAGACGTCGGAGCGCTCGACGGTGATGAACCTGACCGGCAGTGCGCCTGTCTGCAGGACGAGTGCAAGCTTCTTCGCCTCGGAGAGCGATGCCAGCCCGGTGATCTGGGCGCCGCCGTTCGAGGGGTCGATCCCGTCCGGGTAGGTTCCGTAGTCGATCGTCGGGAACGAGTAGATCTGGTTGTCAAGCACGATCGCGAAGCTCTGGTTGGCACCGAGCCCGGCGCCACGACGTGCCTCGTCACGGGTGATCTGGTGGAAGAGCTTGTTCCCCGAGCCGGTGAACTGCATCGTCACGATCGGCGCGCTCGACGTCGGATCGAAGTCGGCGTTCGTGCCGGAGAGCTTCAGATCCTTCCCCGTCATCTGCGGATACGGGCTCTCCGTGTCGCCGCTGAAGCTGCCGTGCTTGAAGAGGTAGTAGTAGGTCGTCCCGTCGGCGGGCGCGGTGTTCAGGCCAGGACAGACGACCGCGATGGTCGAGTCGCAGGTGACCACGACAGCCTTCGCGGGGACCGAGAGCACCTGATACCCCGTTGGCCAGCCCGGCGTGGTCTTCCCCGGCCGGATGGTGACGGTCTTCGTCGTCTTCTTCTTGCCCTTGACCGTCGTCAGCTTGACGTGCTTGATCTTGATCGGGGTGAGGTGACGGGCATCCGGATCCTTCTTGAGCAGCGCGAGCGTCTCGGCCGGGCCCGCGACGACCTTCTTGGCGCGGGAGTCGAAGACGTAGTACCCCGACGGTGTCCCCTTCTGCCCGGTCTGAACCCGGACGAGAAGGTCGAAGATCTTCGTCGCGGCGACCGGATTCTGTGAGGCGTCAATCGACGGCGGCCGCAGGGCTGGTGTCAGGTCGTACAGCTCGAGCTGGGCGGTCTGGCCGATGATCTGGGCCGCCTGGTTCGTGTTGTGCACCGCCGGGAGCTGGATGACGATCTGGTTCGACCCCTGCTTGCGGATCTCCGGCTCTGAGACGCCGAGCTTGTCGACGCGGTTGCGCATGATGTCGATCGACCGCGTCATGTCGTCCGCGGTCAGGATGTGGCCGCGCGGCGGCTGGGCCTGGAGCACGACCTCGAGGCCGCCCTGCAGGTCGAGGCCCTGGCGCAGCGACTTGTGTGCCGGCGAGCCGGGCACGGCAAGCAGCGCCACACCGGCGAGGGCGCCGATGATCAGTGCGACGAGCGTGAGATGTGAGCGGCGCGATGCCAAGCGCGGAAACCTTAGCCGTCAGCCTGCGGTTTTTCGAGCGGGGCCGATTCGATCTGCGCCACAGCTGCGATTGCGCGACGGTCGAGCGTCACGACCACGCCGGGGGCAAGCTCGACGCGGACGTCGGTCTCCCCCGCCTCGACCACGGCTGCGTGGAGCCCGCCCGCAGTGATGATCTCGTCACCGGGTACGACCGCGTCCTGCATCGCCGCGTGGCTGCGCTGGCGCTTGCGGGCCGGAAACGAGAGCAGCGCCCAGCAGACGGCGACGAGCAGGGCGATCGAGATCACGGGACCCATTAGCCGAGCCTCTCCAGTGCGTTGCGTTTGTACGAGTCGAACGTGCCGCGTTCGATCGCGTCACGGGCGCCGTCGGTCAAGCTCAGAACGAAGCGTAGATTGTGGAGTGAGAGTAGGCGCAGGCCGAGCAGCTCGTTCTGGTTGACGAGATGCCGGATGTACGCCCGTGTGAAGGTCGTGCAAGCCGGGCAGTCGCAGCGCTCATCGATCGGCCCCTGGTCGCGTGCGTACTGGGCGTTTCGCAGGTTGATTCGCCCCTCCGGCGTGAGCGCGCTGCCCGTTCTGGCTGTCCTCGTTGGAAGAACGCAGTCGAACATGTCGACCCCCGCCTCGATGACCTCGAGGATCCCCTCCGCGTCGCCGATCCCCATGAAGTAGCGCGGCCTGTCTGGCGGGAGCATCGCGGTGACCCAGTCGGTCGTCTCGAACATCGGCCCGCGCTCCTCCCCGATCGCGAGGCCGCCGATGGCGTTGCCGTCAAACTCGAGCTCGAGCAGCTCCTCGACCGAACGTCGACGCAGCTCCGGGTCAAGTCCGCCCTGGCTGATCGCGAAGCGAAGCTGTCCTTCGGCACGCGGTAGGTCTCGCTGACGCCGCGCCCAGTCGGTCGTGCGCCGCACCGCGATCTCGAGCTCACGACGCTCGACGCCGGCCGGCGGCACCTGGTCGAGGCACATCGCGATGTCGCTGCCCAGGTTGCGCTGGATCGCGGCGGCGAGCTCCGGCGTGAACGTCACGGCTGCGCCGTCGTAGACGCTCCGAAACGTGACTGCCTCGTCATCGACGCCGAGGAGCGTGTCTCGCAGCGAGAACACCTGGAAGCCGCCCGAGTCGGTGAGGAGCGGCCTGTCCCACGCCATGAAGCGGTGGAGCCCGCCGAGGTCGGCGATCAGGCCGTCACCGGGCCTGAAGTGCAGGTGGTACGTGTTGCCAAGGATGATCTGGGCCCCGACGCCGCGCACGTCCTCCGGCGTCAGGCTCTTGACCGTGGCCTTCGTCCCGACGGGCATGAACACGGGGGTTCGGATCTCGCCGTGCGCCGTGGAGAGCACGCCGGCGCGCGCCGCACCGTCGGTTGCCGTTAGCTGGAAGGTTGCCATGCGCGTCCCATCCTTACTGTCAGGGGCGTCCCGGTGCCGCGGCGGCGCGCAATCCCGGCGTCATCCGTTCAGAGAATCAGCATCGCGTCGCCGAAGGAGTAGAAGCGGTAGCGCTCGGCGACGGCCTGGCGGTAGAGCTCGCGCGTCTCCTCGATCCCGGCAAACGCCATCACGAGGGCGAGAAGCGTCGACCGGGGAAGGTGGAAGTTCGTGAGCAGGTGGTCGACCCGGCGGAACTCGAAGCCGGGTGTAAGAAACAGGCTCGTCCGGCCGGAGAGCTCCGCGCCGAGTGCGACGGTCTCGAGCACGCGCACCGTCGTCGTCCCCACGGCGAGCACACGCCCCGCCTCGCCGATACGTGCGTTGGCGGCCGCGCTGACCTCGTACCGTTCCCCGTGAATCCGGTGCTCGTCGAGGGTCTCAACCGCCAGGGGGCGGAACGTGTCGAGCCCGACGTGAAGCGTCACCCGCTCGACGTCGAGACGGCCAAGCAGTTCCGGCGTGAAGTGGAGCCCCGCGGTCGGTGCGGCAGCGGAGCCAGGCTCGGTCGAGTAGACCGTCTGGTAGCGCTCTGGGTCGCCAAGCGGCGCGGTGATGTACGGCGGGAGCGGCACCTCCCCGGCCGGCTCACCGCTGAGGCGCAGCCGCCAGCGCCCCTCTCCGAGGTGCTCGATCAGCTCGACCGGGCCGTAACGCTCGCCCGCGCGCAGGCGACGCGTCGGACGGGCGAGCCCCTCCCACTCATCGCCTGCGAGTCGTTCCAGCAGGAGCACCTCGCCACGCGGCCGCTCGATCCGGATCCGTGCGGGGACGACCCGCGTGTCGTTCACGACCGTCAGCGTCCCGGCTGGCAGCAGGTCGGGCAACTCGGAGACGATGTGTCGACGCACGGCTCCGCTTGCCCGGTCGTAGACGAGCAGGCGTGACTCGTCGCGTCGCTCCCCCGGGTGCTGCGCGATCAGCTCCTGGGGTAGGTCGTAGTCCAGCTCGTCCGAACGCACAGTCCTATCCTCGCCGTTCCCGCTCACTGCGCGGAGAACGACCTGTCCCACTTGCGTCCATCCGGCCGTCCCGTTAGGTTCGCGGAATGGACCATCGCTACTCGCTCCCGCCCGATGTCGCTGCCGCGCTCGACCGCGCCCGTCTTCAGGTCGAGGCGCTCGCGCAGACGGCCGACGAGCTGCAGGTCGTGCTCCCCGACGCTGTCGGGAGCGCGTTGCGCGACGGCCTACGCGAGGAGGCCGCACCGATCTCGCGGCGTCTCGCCGAGGTCAAGGGACTCTCGAACCAGATGATTCGCCGCCTCGAGCGGCTCGAGACCGATCTGCTTGCCGAGCGCCATGCCCGTGTCGACGACCTCGGCCTGCTTGTCGATCTGATCACGAGCCAGTGGCGAGGCCTGAACGACCGCCTCGACCGGATCGAGCAGATGCTCGAGCCGCGTGCCGAGGTCCTGCCGTTCAGGCGTCCGGCCGACGCCAGCTGACCCGCGCTAGCCGGCGGGCAAGAGCAGCTCGAAGCGAGCTCCGGCCCCCGGAGCTGTCTCAAGCTCTATCCGGCCGCCGAGCGCGATCGCTAGCTCCCGCGCGATCGTGAGCCCGAGTCCCGTGCCGCCGCTGGCGCCGCTCACGAACGGCCGGAAGAGCCTCTCGCGAAGGTCATCCCCGATGCCCGGCCCGTTGTCCTCGACGCTGACGACGATGATGGATCCGTCCCTCTCCGAAAGCCCGAGAACGATCCGCCCACCGTCGGGTGTGGCGCGGAACGCGTTCGAAAGGAGGTTGTCGACGATCTGCAGCACGCGATCGCCGTCGGAGACGATGACCGGACTCGCGGTCGCTGCGAGAGCGAAGTCGATCCGTCGTGCGCGTGCCTGTTCGCTGAAGGTCTCGTAGGCCTGGCCGACGAGCCGCTCGAGCTCGACCTCCTCGCGGAGCACGGTAAACCGGTGTGCGTCCAGCTTCGCGAGGTCGAGGATGTCGCCGACAAGCCGTTCGAGCCGTGCCGCCTCCGACGCGACGACTTCGAGCGAGCGCGACCGTGACTCGGGGTCGTCCGCAATGCCCTCGCTGATCGCTGCGACATGACCGCGAATCGCAGTCAGCGGCGTCCGGAGCTCGTGCGAGACCGACATCAGGAAGTTCCGCTCGCGCGTCTCCGACTCGGCAAGGCGTTCGGCCATCTCCGCGAAGCGTTCGGCGAGGTGGCCGATCTCACCGGCTGCACCCGCAGGAACCGCCACGGCGTAGTTCCCTGTGGCGACCTCGTCCGCTGCCCGCGACAGCGCGAGCACCGGTCGGACAAGACGCCGGGACAGATACCAGGCGAGCGCCACCGCGATCAGTAGACCGAACGCTCCTGCGATCGCCAGCCGACGCACGAGCGCCGTCACGCGCGCGCTGACGTCGGTCTTGGGCTTCGCAACCACGATCGCGCCGATCGGTCGGTTGTGGAAGACGAGAGGCGTCGCAACCGCGTAGTAGACGTGTCTCATCTTCGGGGGCACAAACTCGAAGGTGAGCGTCTGGCCCGAGACCCAGTCGATCGAAGCGAGCTTCAGCTCGGGGAGCCCCGACTCCTCGCCCGGAAAGAGCGGCGGCCCGATATGAAAGATCAGGTCACCGGTGGCGCGTTCGAGGTTCTTCGCCGCGAACGTCGGTGCCTTGCGTGAGTCCTCGACGCTCGTGGCGGCAAAGTCAGCGCTCACGGCCTCCGAGTACAGCTGCGCGATGCCGCTCGCCTCACGCCGGAGCTGGCTGACGGTCTGATCCCTGGCAAACGAGCGGAAGAGCTGAATTGCAATGAGCGTCGTCACGACGCCGGCGAGAAGGATGCCAGCGAGGAAGATCAGCGGCAGCCTGACGCGGAGGGACGAGAACACGTCTGCTCGTCTCTACTGGGCCGCAGGGAGCTTCTGAGAGCCCGGCGAGGGCGAGACCTTGTACCCAACCCCCCACACAGTCACGATCGGCGAGGCGTCATCGAGCTTCCGGCGAATCTGGCGAACGTGAACGTCGACGGTGCGGGTGTCCCCCGCGAAGGTGTACCCCCAGACCCGTTCGAGGAGTTGGTCGCGCGTGAGAACGAGCCCACGGTGATCGAGTAGCTCCCAGAGCAGGTCGAACTCCTTGGGCGCGAGCCGGATCTCGGTGTCCCGTACGCGCACTTCCCGGCGGCCAGCGTCGATCACGAGGTCGCCGTGGCGAATCTCCTCGCTGTCGCGCTCGCGTCTGTCCGGCCCCGAACGGCGCAGAATCGACTTGATCCGGGCCACGAGCTCACGCGGGTTGAACGGCTTGGTCAGGTAGTCATCGGCACCGACCTCTAGCCCGACGATCTTGTCGATGTCCTCGTCGCGCGCGGTCAGCATGAGGATCGGCACGTCGGAGTCCTGACGGATTCGCTTGCAGACCTCGATCCCGTCGATGTCCGGGAGCATCAGGTCGAGCACGACGAGGGCTGGCGGATGGGCTGCGACCGACTCGAGCGCCTCGGCTCCGGTTGCGGCCGTACGGACGCCGTAGCCCGCGTTCTTGAGGTAGAGCGCGACGAACGAGGCGATCGAACTCTCATCCTCGACGACGAGGATCGTGGAGGTCGACGTCGGCCCCACGTAGCTCAACTCCTGCCACTCGAGACGCCATAGGAAAGCGTTCCGAATGCCTTCGTGACCGGCTGGAGGCGGCTCCCGTTGACGGTCAGCAGTCCGTCGTCGGCTGTTCCTGCACCGACATACGTGAGCGTGCCGCGGCCGACAGCCGAGAGGTCGATTCCCGCGCCGGAGATCTGAATCGTGTAGCGCCCCGACGGGAGGGCGAACCTGATGTCGCTTGCCGCGGCGTACGTGAGAACGCCGCCAACGATTCGTCCACGCGATCCGCTGACCGCGGAAATGTCTGTCGGATCGTCAGGGCGGTAGTCGAGCACGACGAAAGCCCCGGAGCTCAGATGGCCGTAGACGAGGCCTCGTCCCTGAAGGATCATCTTGCCGTTGACGCTTGTGACGGCCAGCGAGCCGTCACCCGCGCTCCGGTCCGCCGGAAGGGCGGCCGCGGGTGCGACGAGGCAGATCAAGAGCAGGGAGAGACCGAGTCGCCGCATGACGCAGAAAGTATTTCCGCTGCAAGTATGCCTCCAATCACGGAAACGTAAGGACTTCGAGACAGCTCGAACCGCTGCGTTGCACCGCGTTGGAAGCGCCTCTACGCCCTCGTTTAGACTCGCCAGGGATGCCGTCTCTCGCGCCGCTTGAGTCTCCGTGCCGAATTGGTGAGCGCCGATGACGTCGCCGGCAGGCTCCGGCGGCGGCTCTCGGCGCGTCACCGTCACCATGACCGTTACGACCGCTTTCGTGGCACTTCTCGGCGCGGCGATCGCGATTGCCGTCAGCTCAAACGGTCGACACGTAGCAGTCCCAGACCTACCGGTGACGACGACCACCGTCACGAGCACGATCACAACGACGGTCGCGTCGCCGTCGACAACTCCTGCGGCCACCATCACGACTCCCCCGACCGTGCGCCCGTCGACACGGCCTCCTGCGTCGCCCGGTCGCACCTCCTGGCCAGCCGGAACGGTCGGCTGGACGGTTGTCCTCGCGTCGTATGCAGCCGATCGTGGGCTGTCGGGCCCGAACGAGGAGGCGAGCCGGGGCGTTTCGGCGGGTCTCGCCCAGGTCGGTGTGCTGAACTCGGGCTCGTACGCAAGCCTTCACCCCGGCTATTACGTCGTCTTCGCCGGCATCTACGCGACGTCCGCGGCTGCAACGCAGGGCGCCGACAGGGCCCGCGCCCGTGGCTTCTCCGGCGCGTACGTTCGCCCCGTCGCGCGCTGACCGACGTCCGCGAGACAACTCTTAGCCTCCAGGGCTGTTGTCCAAAAAGAAACCATTTGTAACACGCCGACCAACCGTGTAGAGTCGGGGCCAGAAACCCGCTGTGGATAGCGGTTTTTCCGCAATTGCAAACCGTTTCTGACAATCGACAAAGGAGCGTCAGCCCGCGATATGGACGACCGGATCCTGCAAATCCAGAGCTGTATGTATCAGTATTCACGCGCGATCTACCGGGCGATCAAGGATCTCATCGATCCGTACGTCGATCGCGAGACTCAGCTCGAGTACCGCCGTGAGGTGCTCGCTGCGTGCGAAGGGACGATGGAGCGGCTCGCTGCCGATCCGCACTACTTCGCCAAGCCCGATCGTGCGCTCTTTCTGGATATCCGCAGGTACTTCCCGATCGCCGTCCAGGCACAGGTCTCCTGGGCCGTCGGGCACGGCGTCGGCGCAGCTGTCGAGTTCATCGAGGACAAGATCGAGTCCGGTGCCTTTGACGGCGGGGTTGCCCACTGTCATGCGACCACCCGTAAGGGCAAGCCGTGCCAGCGGACACCGTTGCCAGAGCGCGACTACTGTCCGTCGCACCAGCACCTCGACCGCTCACGCGTCACAGCCTGACGATCAACGGCAGTCACTCGTGCTGCGAGCGATAGGCTCGCGCAGCGCGTGAGTCACGACACCGACAAGCTGATCCGCCAGCTCTCGCTGGTTGCCTTTCTGATGGCCGAGGTGCGCCCACTGACAGCTCGCGACATCAAGGGCAACGTCGAGGGGTACCAGCAGATGCGCGACGAGGCCTTCGCCCGACGGTTCTACTCCGACCGCGCCGAGCTCGTGAGCCTCGGCGTGCCGCTCGACTCGCAGCGGGACGAGTTCACCGGCGAGGAGCTTTACACGCTTCGCTCGGAGCGGTACTTCCTGCCCCAGCTCGAGCTCGGCGATGACGAGCTCGCGGCGCTGCAGACCTGCCTGTTCATGCTCGAAGGACGCTTTGCCTACGCTGAGCCGCTTCGACTCGCGTTGCAGAACCTCGCGCTCGGCCGCGGATCGGGTGCGTTCGACGATGCACCGACGGCGACGGCAATTCGGGTGGAGGTTCGTGATCCCGACTACACGCCAGAGCTCCAGGGGCGACTCGGGAAGCTCGAGGCTGCGATCTCGAAGCAGCGCACGGTGCGTCTGCGCTACTGGTCGATCGGGCGCGACGAGGAACGCGACCGAACGATCAACCCGTACGCGCTTCTCCCCGAGAACGGCACCTGGTACGTGATCGGCGAGGACCTCGACGACAAGGTCGTGAAGAGCTTTCGCGTGTCGCGGATTCGGTCCGAGATCCGCTTCGCCACCCGCCGGGAACGCGACTTCCGGATCCCCCCGGAGTTCGACATCGAGCAGTACCGCGGCCGGGCCGAGTGGCAGTTCGGCGATCGCGCCGGCGAGGCCCGGATCGAGCTTGCACCCGACACCGCCTGGTGGGCAGCGCGGGAGTACGCAGGGTCACGCAGCCGCGTCGAGGGTGACGTGTTCGTGACCGAGTACGCCTCCCTCCCACTTCTTGCTCGCTGGGTTCTTCGACAAGACGGCCGCGCCGTCCCGCTCGAGCCGCCGGCACTCCGACGGCTCGTGACCGAGGGGCTTCGTGCCGTGCGGAAGGGGCACGAGGCGCCACCGCCCGTCCCCGCAACGGAGATCCGTGTTCCCTGGCACGACCCGACCGGCGACCGGTTTGCAGGCCCCGTCGCTCCTGAGCGCTTCGGGGTTCTCCAGTCGCTCCTCGCCTACCTCCTCGCAGCCTGCGGGGACGAGCCCGAGGCGGTCATCCCGGCGAAGGACCTGGTCGACCGGTTCTCGATTCCGGCGGAGGCTCTCGAGGAGCATCTCTCGCTCCTCAACCTCGTGAATTTCGGCGGCGGGTGTTACGCCGTCTACGCCGAGCTCCATGACGGCGAGGTGCATGTTGACAAGGAGCTCTTCGGGGACACGTTTCGACGTGCCCCTCGGCTGACCCCCCTCGAGGCCCGCGCCATCAGGCTGGCGCTCGAGTTCGTTGGGCCGATGGTTGCCGCCGGAACCGACGACAAGCTCGCCAACGTGCGACGCAAGCTCGAGGAGACCTTCGGCCAGTTCGAGCTCTCCCAGACGCCCGAACCCCAGATCGGCGCCGAGGAAGACCTCGTCGCGACGCTCTCGCACGCAATCGACGACCACAAGCTCGTCGAACTCGAGTACCTCAAGCCCGAGTCGAACGAGGTGGAGACACGCACGGTCGAGCCGTACGGCATCGAGCGGCGGCTCCCCCACTGGTACGTCCACACGTGGGATGTAGACAAGGATGCGGCGCGAAGCTACCGGCTCGATCGCACGAAGAACGCCCGACCGCTCGACAAGGAGTTCACGCCGCGCGAAGGGTTCGACCGCGCCGAGCTGCACGAGGCCACGAAGGCGCGGATCTGGTACTCGTCGGAGGTCGCGCGCTGGGAGGTCGAGAAGGGGGCTCACGCTCTCGTCGACGGCTCCGCCGTCTCGGATCGAGCCGTCGGCAGCGAGGACTGGCTCATCGGTGAGGTGCTGTCGTTTCGCGGCGACGCGATCCTGCTGCACCCGCCGGAGCTGCGACAACGGATCGCTACTCGGGCACGCGAACTCGCGGCCGAGATCAAGCCATCCAACCGCCTGTAACGCCCTACCCTGACGTCGGGAGCGCGAGGACGAACGTTGCGCCCTCTCCAGGCTTCGAGGCGACGGTGAGCGTGCCACCGTGTGCCTCGGCGATGCCGCGTGCGATGTAGAGGCCGAGACCCGTTCCGGGCTTGAAGGACGTTCCGCGCACCCGACCGAATCGCTCGAAGATCAGCTCAGCATCCTCGGGAGCGATACCCGGACCATGATCGGCGACCTCGACCCGCACCGTCCCGTTCACGCTCGCTATGCGAACGTTGACCTGGGCGCCGTCAGCGCCGTACTTCAGCGCGTTGTCGACGAGGTTGGTGATCACCTGACGAAGGCGTGCTCCGTCAGCGCGGAGCAGGGGTACCGGATCGGGGATCGTCGCGACGACTCGTGAGCCCGCCCCGCCGAGAGCGGCCGCTGCAACGGACTCGCGAACGAGCTCGCAGACGTCGACCGGAGCGAACGTGTAGCTGAACGTGCCAGCCCCGATCCGGGCACTGTCGAGTACCTCACCGACCATCGCAGCCAGCCGGTCGGTCTCATTCGCGATCAAGGCGAGGAACGCGTCGCGCTGATCGGGATCGAGCTCGCGCCAGCTCTTCTGGAGCGTCCGGGCAGAGCCGATCACCGCAGCCAGCGGTGTCCGAACCTCATGCGAGACGAGCGAGACGAAGTCGGCGCGCATGGTCGACAGCCGACGGAGCTCCTCGACCGTCTCCCGCTCAGCCTCGTAGGCGCGGATGTTCTGCGCCGCGGCCGCGACAAAGCGGCCGAGTAGACCGACGAACTGGACATCCGACTCGTGGAAGGCATCGCTCTCGCACCGATAGACGGCGAGCATCCCGATCGTGCAGGTCCCCGTGTCGAGCGGGACAGCCACCGAGGAACGCACCCTGAGACCACTGAGCTCCCGCTCGTCGGTGTACTGCGCCGCATCGAGATTGCGCCGGTGGACCGCACGTCCCGTCGCAACCACCTGCTCAAGCAGCGTTCCCCCGATCGGATGCTCAACGACCGCCACCCCTTGGCTCTCGACCCCGAGCCCTGTCGACGCCATCACCCGAGCCTGCTCGTCCTCGGCGAGCACGATCGTGACCCGGTCGTACGGCAGCAGTGCGCGAAGCTCGAACATGAACGCACCGAATGCCTCGCCGACCTCGAGCGACGAGGCGAGCGCGCGGGCGCAGCGATTGACCGCGTTGGCCAGGTCAGCACGATGACGGAGCTCGTCTCGGAGAGCTTCGGCCTCGGTCGCTCGCGCCTCGGCGTGAGCGCCTTCTGCTGCCAACCGGCGCACGAGCCACGCGACGATCAGGGCGATGACAAGCTCGAACGCCGTCTGGAAGCCGACGAGCTTCCAGCTGTACGGCACCGCGATCTCACGCGAGCGCAGCCGCTCGAAGCCAGCGACGATGGGCGCCGAGACCGCCGCAAGGACGAGGCCGCCGACAAGCTGAAACCGCACGCACGCAGCCGCGAGGTCGATGTAGAGGAGCTGCTGGATCGGGAGCCCCCGCTCGAAGCTGTAGACGAGCACGTAGGCCGTCACGACTGCTGTGTCGAAGACCTGTGCGACGACGCTCTGGGCGATCTGATGACGGGCCGCGACCTCGAGCCTCGCAAAGGCGAACAGCACAACAGCACCGGCAGCGAAGAGTCCTGTCGTCACCCATGCCCAGAGCTCCCAACCGGCCGGGTAGTGCGCGAGCGCGACAGCCGCGAGCGCGAACGGGAGCGCAACGAGGCGGACGAGTGAGATCCAGCGTTCCAGACCTCTCAGCTGCATCTGTCCGCCAGGCGGCCGATTGCCCAGGAGGCGTGCTCGGCGAGCAACTCGTCCTCCCCGTCCGCATACGGCGCGAGCGCCGCACGCGTCGACTCGTCTGCGGCACCGACGTTCCCGAGCGCGACGAGCACGTTCCGTCGGAGCCAGCGCGGGTCGTTGCGAGGCACGTAGAGCCGGGAGAGCCCCTCGAGGAGACCTGCGTCGTCGACGGCGAGCATCTCCACGAGATCGACGTGTGCCGCTCCGACTGGCAGAGCTGACCGGCGGCCTTCGACACCGGTGTTCCACGGACACACGTCCTGACAGATGTCACACCCGTAGACCTGTGCCCCGAGCGGTGCGCGGTAGTCGACGGGAGTCGCCTCGGGTACCTGTGTCCAGTACGAGAGGCACCTGGTTGCATCGAGAACGCCGGGCTCGTCGAGGGCGTCCGTCGGGCAGGCGTCGATACACCTCGTGCAGGAGCCGCAGCCGGCACGCATCGGGTCAGTCGGTTCGATCGCGACCGTCGTGACGAGCGTGCCGAGCACGACCCACGAGCCGTGCCGCCGCGTGATCACCATCGTGTTCTTGCCGTAGAAGCCCACACCCGACCGGACCGCCGCCTCACGATCGACGTGCTGGTTGGCATCGACGAGCACACGGTACGAGCCGCCGAGTGCCCGTCCAAGCTGGTCGAGGCGCTCGCGGAGCTCTGCGTAGCCGTCGCTCCATGTGTAGCGCGGAAGCCGCCCGAAGCCGGCAGGTCGCGCTGGCTCCGGGTGCCAGTACGAGAGCGCGACGGAGATCACCGACCGCGCGTCGCCGAGTAGAAGCTCGGGATGGCACGAGACCTCGGGCTGGGCGATCGTGAACTTCAGGCGGCCGAAGAGGCCACGCGCCCGCCGATCTCGGATGTGCCGTTCAGTCTCCTCGTACGCCTCCGCTCTCGTCACACCGATCGCGTCGAAACCGAGCTGCGCTGCGAGATCCTGGAGGTCGAGCGTGATCACAGACGGAAGTGTGACGCCTCGATGAGCGTGCCGCCTCGCTAGAAGCCGAGGATGAACTTCGCGTCTTCGGACATCCTGTCGGGTGTCCACGGAGGCTCAAAGGTCAGCTCCGGCGTGACGTCCTCGACACCCGGCATCTCGCGCACCACGCGCACGATGTCCTCCTCGATCATCTGGCCGGCCGGGCAGCCCATCGATGTGAGCGTGTAACTCACCTTGATGTTCGCCCCGTCCACCTCGACGTCGCAGAGCAGTCCGAGATCGACGATGTCCATTCCCAGCTCGGGATCCTCGACCTGCTTGAGGGCCTCAATGACCTCTTCACGTGTTGGCATAGCCACAGGGTAGCCGTGACTCGTCGGCGAGGTCGGGGCCGCGGGAGCGCCGCCTTCGTGAGGAGCGGCGTCCGAGGGCGCCGATAGCCTGTTCTCCGTGCAGCCCGAAACGCCTGGTTTTGAGGCATATCGAGGTGAAGGAACCCCACGCTTCGTCAACGAGGCGGAGTTCGAGTACGCAAAAATCCTCGACTACTACGCGATTCCGTGGCTCTACGAGCCGCATACGTTCGTGCTCGCGCGCGACGACGAGGGCCGCGTCGTCGAGGCGTTCACCCCGGACTTCTACCTCCCGGAGCAGGATCTGTACCTCGAGGTCACCGTGATGAAGCAGGCGCTCGTCACTCGCAAGAACCGCAAGCTCCGCAAGCTCAAGCAGCTCTACCCGGATGTGCGGATCAAGCTCTTCTACGAACGCGACTTCGCTCGGCTCGCATCGCGGTACGGGCTTCGTAAGGCATCCTGAGCGCCGCGCACCACCACGACGGACGAATCGGCGAGGTCTACCTCGACGCGGCAGCGCTCGCGACTCGCGTGCGACAGCTCGGCGCCGAGATCGCGCGCGACTACGCGGGGCGCGATCCCGTGCTGGTCGGCTCCCTCAAGGCCTGCGTGCCGTTCGTCACTGACCTCTCGCGCGCGATCCCGATCGCCCACTCGCTCGACTTCATCGAGCTTGCCGGCTACGGCACCACCGACCTCGGCGGACACGAGCGGATCCGCTTCCTCAAGGATCTCGACATCGAGATCGCGGGCCGAGACGTGATCCTCGTTGATGAGGTCGTCGATACCGGGCTGACGCTGCACTACCTGTGTCGTGCGTTCGCGCTGCGCTTGCCTGAGTCGCTCAACGCTGCCGTGCTCTTCGAGCGCCCATATCGACGTCTCGTCGACGACCTCCCGATCCGCTATCTCGGCTTCACGGTGCCCGACGAGTTCTTTGCCGGCTACGGGTTCGACCTCGACGAACGGTTCCGCAACCTTCCCGACCTGCACCTCGTCGTCTAGATCTCGGCCATGCGGCATTTTTAGGCACGGCTAAACTCGCGGGGTATGACCACCCGATACGGCGTCCCGGATCCGCTACCCCCCGGGCTCCGAACCGTCGACGAGGCGCTTCACCGCACTCGATTCCGGATCCTTCCGTTCCTCGGTCCGGCGTTCATCGCGTGCATCGCGTACATCGACCCCGGGAACTTCGCGACGAACATCGCCGGCGGCTCGACGTTTGGATACACGCTCGTCTGGGTGATCGTCGTCTCGAACCTGATGGCGATGCTGATCCAGACGCTGTCGGCGAAGCTCGGAATCGCAACCGGCAAGAACCTGCCGGAGGTCTGCCGCGAGGAGTTCGCACCGCGGACGGCGTTCCTCCTCTGGCTGCAGGCGGAGGCCATCGCCATGGCAACCGACCTGGCCGAGTTCCTCGGTGCAGCGATCGGGTTTCACCTCCTCTTCGGCTTCGCCCTGCTCCCCTCGACGGCACTCACCGCCGTGGCCGCCTTTGCGATCCTCGGCCTCCAGCGGTTCGGCTTCCGCCCGTTTGAGGCGGTGATCGCCGCGCTCGTCGGCGTGATCGGCCTCTGCTACCTCGCGGAGCTCTTCTACTCAAAACCCGACCTCGGCGCGGCCGCACAGCATGCGGTCATTCCGTCGTTCCAGGGCTCCGAGTCGGTGCTGCTCGCAGTCGGAATCCTGGGCGCCACCGTGATGCCGCACGTGATCTACCTCCACTCGGCGCTCACGCAGGACCGCATCGTCGCCGAGACCGAGAAGGACGCCCAGACGCTCCTGCGCTACACGCGCATCGACGTGGTGATCGCGATGTCGCTCGCGGGGGTGATCAATCTGGCGATGCTCGTGATGGCGGCGAGCACGTTCTGGAAGAGCGGCCTATCGAACGTCAACTCGCTCGAGGGCGCCCACCGTACGCTCGAGCCGATCCTCGGGAGCACGGCGGGTGTGCTGTTCGCGATCGCGCTCCTCGGCTCCGGACTTTCGTCGTCGGCCGTCGGGACGCTCTCGGGCCAGGTTGTGATGCAGGGCTTCATCCGCCGCCAGATCCCCGTCGGGGTGCGACGGCTCGTCACGATGATCCCCGCGTTCGTCGTCGCGTCGATCGGCGTCGATCCATCACGGACGCTCGTGTTGTCACAGGTCGTGCTCTCGTTCGGCATCCCGTTCGCGCTGATCCCGCTCGTCCGTTTCACCGCGCGGAAGGACCTGATGGGGGCACTCGTCAACCGCCGGTCAACCACCGCGGCGGCAGTCGCGGTCGCAGGCGTGATCGTCGCGCTGAACGTGTTCCTCGTCGTTCAGACGTTCGGCGGCTGAGAGGTGCGCTACAGGTAGCCGAGGGGATCGACGGGGTTTCCGTCAATCCGCACCTCGAAGTGCAGATGCGGGCCCGTGCAGTGACCCGTGCAGCCGACGTAGCCGATCACCTGCCCCTGAGTGACCTGCTGACCGCAGGCGACGGCGATCGAGTTCTGATGCCCATAGGCAGTCGCGAGGTTCCCCCCGTTGTCGATGACGACGAGGTTGCCGTAGCCCTCTTCCCAGCCGCAGTAGATGACGGTGCCGGCGGCCGCCGCCTCAATCGGCGTGCCGGTATTTGCGCCAACGTCGATCCCCTCGTGCATCCGACCCCACCGCCAGCCATACGGGCTTGTGACAGGTCCGCTGACCGGCCAGATCAGGCCGGCACTCGACGGCGTCGCCGTGGGGCCTGCGGCGTGCGTTGCCTGGGCGGCACGGATCTGCGCTGCGAGCTGATTGCTGACAGCGTTGAGCGCGTCGATCTCCTCGGCCTCTGAGCGCTCTGCGGATGTCAGCTGGTCGAGAGCGACAAGCTTCTGATGTTGCGTGGCAGCGAGCGAGTTCCTCGCTCCGAGCAGCGTGTTCCGTGCAGCGTTCTCCTGGGCTGCGCGAGCGGCGATCGTGCGCTGCTCGCCGCGAACTGTCGCGCGCAGCGTGATTGTTCGAGTGCGCGCCTTTCGCATCGACACCTTGGCAGTTGCGACCTGCGTCGCGATCGAGCGATCCTCACGGCCGATAAGCGCGACGTAGTCAGCTTGCGCGATCACGTCGTCGATCGAGCGAGCACCGAAGATGAAGTCGAGCGTCGACGGTTCACCCAGCTCGTAGATCGTGATGAGCCGCTTGTTCAAGCGTCGGATGGAGAAGGCGTACTCCTTCCGGAGCCCGACGAGCCGCCGGGTCTGCATCGCGTAGAGCGCAGCCAGGCTGTGGAGGCGCTGCCGATGCAGGTCGAGGTCGCGTTGGAGCGTCGACAGCCGAAGCGAGACGTCGCCGACCTTGGCCTCGAGCGACCGGATCTGGCCTGTTGTGTCCGCGATCTGGCTCCGGAGCGTCGACTCGCTCTCGCGCTGGGAGGCAAGTCGCAGGTGGAGCTGCTGGATCTTCTGGTCGACCTGCTGCTTGTGCGTGTGGACGTCGTCTCCGAACGCCGGCGTTGCGATGACGCCGAGAACCACGAACGCGAGCATGAGTCTTGTCGTCATCACGACTCAGATTCGGCGGGGACGGCCGCTACTCCTCTGTCGGAGACTGCATGGCTGCATCGAGCGCCTGAATTGCCTCGGCAGCCTGACGGCGCAGCGGCCCAACGAGACCTCGATAGTCCTCGTCGGTGACCTTGCCTGTGCGGTGATCGAACTCGAGATCCTTGAGCGCCCCGAGGACGTAGTCACGCTGCTCGATCAAGGCGAGGCGACGTGCAACAGCTGCGGTCGGACCGTCGATCGCAGCGTCGTTCCCTGCGGCGCCTAGGAACGGCACGGCGACGGCCACGACGGCCATAACCGCGACCACTCCGGCGATGATCAGACTCGTCACGTGCGCGCGAGGGAGAGTCGGGCCACGAGACGCCGCTGCTCACGGCCGTCTGGCCACATCGCGATGAACGAGCCGAGCAGGAAGACGAACCCCGCCAGCCAGATCAGGTTGACGAGCGGCTTGACGAAGATCTGGAACAGCACCTTGTTGCCCTGGGTTGAGTCGAAGATGACATAGAAGTCCTCGGCGCGCAGCCAGTTTGTGTGAATTCCGACCTCGCGCGACGGGCCGAGCTGCGTCGAGAGGTTCTGGCCGGTGAGCATCGTCCCGTGGGCGCGCCCGGAGAGCTCGAGGACTGCCTTGCGAACCAGCGTCGAGTCGGTCTGCGAGATCTCCTGTGTCTGCTGCAGCCGCACGTACTTCATCGTGTACCCGTTGACTGTGACCGACTGCCCCGGCGCAAGGGCTATGTCCCTCGTCGTCTGGTAGACGCTCGACCCGGCGATCCCGACTGCGAGCAGGACGATCGAGGCGTGGACGATGTACCCGCCGTAGCGGCGACGGTTGCGCGACACCAGCTCGAAGAGCGAGCCGGTCGCCCTGGTCCCTCGCACGAGCTCAACGGCGATCGTGGCCAGCACGAAGGATGAGAAGGTGTAGGCGACGAGCCCCGGGGTCGACGAACCGGCTCCCGCGAACACGAGCAGCACGCCCGAGACGACGGCCGTGATGATCGGCCAACGGAGGGTCTTGACGAGAGCACGCGTCGAGGTACGGCGCCAGGCGATCAGCGGACCGATGCCCATCAGCAGCAGCAGCGGGAGCCCGAAGATACGGAGGAAGAAGTCGTAGTACGGCCGGCCGATCGTGCTCTGATGGCCCTGGAAGATCTGGGTCAGGATCGGGAAGATCTCACCCCAGAAGATCGTGAGACAGAACGCGACGAGGAACAGGTTGTTGTAGAGGAAGGCCGCCTCACGCGACAGCGGCGATTCGAGCTTCGTCCGTGCCTTCAGGAGCGGGATGCGCCAGATGATCAAGGCAGTCGAGAAGAGCGTCGTCAGCACGACGAACCCAAGGAACCAGCCACCGATCGAGCTCTTCGCGAAGGAGTGAATCGAGTTGACGACCCCGGAACGGGTCAGGAACGTCCCGAACACCGAGAGGCCGAAGGAGAGCGCGACGAGGACCATGTTCCACACGCGGAGCATCCCCTTGCGTTCCTGGATCATCACTGAGTGGAGGAACGCGGTTGCGGCAAGCCACGGCATCAGTGCGGCGTTCTCGACGGGATCCCAGGCGAAGTAGCCGCCCCAGCCAACCTCCTCGTAGGCCCAGTGCGAGCCGAGAATCTGTCCAAAACCGAGACACATCCACGCAACGAGCGTCCAGCGGCGCGTCGCGATGATCCAACGCTCGTCGGTGTGCCCGGAGAGGAGCGCGCCAGCAGCGAAGGCAAACGGGATCGAGAGCCCGACGTAGCCGAGGTAGAGCATCGGGGGGTGCGCGACCATGTACGGGTTCTGCAGGCTCGGGACGAGACCCGCGCCGTCGACGACCCGCTGCTGCGTCCCGAACGGGCTCGAGACTGCGACGAGCATGAACGAGAAGAACGTGGCGATCGCGCCGATCACCGGCACCACCCACACGACGAGATCCTGGAGGAGCTTGCGGTTCAGCGACACAGCAATGGCCGCGTACCCCGTCAGCACGAGGAGCCAGAGGAGGAGCGAGCCCTCCTGTCCGCCCCAGAAGGCGGTGAGCGAGTACATCCAGTTCAGGTCACGGCTCGTGTGAGCCGCCGCGTACGTGAACGTGAAGTCATGCCTGACGAGCGCGGCGCCAAGGACAACGCTCGCAACGACCGTGCTGCCGAAGCAGACGATCAGCGCGCGCCGGGCCGAATCGGCGAGGCGCCGCTGTCCCGTCGCTGCCGCGACGCCACCCGCAACGAGCGCGTAGACCGACAGCCCAAAGCTCACGACGAGTGCTGCGCGACCGAGATCAGCCATCAGCTCAGGCTTTTGTTGACGCCGCGTACTTGCTCGGGCACTTCGTCGTCAGCTGGGTGGCGACGAATGCCTTGCCCTCGAGACGCCCCGTGAGGTTGACGTCCCGGCCGCTCTTGAAGAGATCGGGCACCTGACCGTGGTAGATGATCGGAATGATCGGGCTGCTCTTCGTCGGATCGTTGATGTCGCGCAGCGAGAAGTGCAGGCCGCTCGTGTTGGCGTCGCCCGTCACCCTCCCGGTCACCTTGCCGGTCAGCGAGATCGTGCCGCCGTGGCCATCGAGGTTGCTCGGCTGGAGAGCCGGCGTCGACCCGTGCAACGAGGTGTAGACGAGGAAGATCGCGAGCACGGAGGCGATTGCGAGTGCAATCACCAGCCTCGCGGGATTCCTGCTGGAACGCGCCACGGAATCAGTCTAGCCGAGGGCGGCGAGGTGGATTGTTAGGAGAGTGCGAGTGCCGAGCTCAGGCATCGACACGGGCGGTGAGACGCCGTTCGGGCACGCGGTAGCCGTGGTCGGCGCAGAGCGCGCCCGGCAACTCCTCGGTCAGCGCGTCGCAGTAGCCCTTCCCGTACGCGGCCCGCATGAAGGCGGCGACAACCTCGATCGACCACTCGTCAATCCCCGCGGCCTCGCGCCAGAGGTCGGCGATCCGCAGGTCGATGTCGAGCTCCAGAAGGTCGATGCGCGAGGGACGATCGGACACTCAAACGAGCGTAGAGCCATCGTCGGACGGACCATCCCTCGCACCTCGGGCGCCTTTCCGTAGCATCCAGACATGCTCGATCCGGCAGCGTTCAAGGCCTACGACGTTCGCGCGATCTACCCGTCGGAGCTCGACGAGGACGGCGCATACGCGATCGGCCGCGCGTACGTGGAGCAGTTCGAGCCGCGCCGGATCACGGTCGGACGCGACGTGCGTCTCTCCTCACCCACGATGGCCAAGGCGGCAATCGAGGGTGCGGCAGATGGAGGCGCCGACGTGATCGACCTCGGCATGGTCGGCACCGAGATGATCTATTACGCGACCCAGGCTCTCGGCCTCGACGGCGGGATCATGGTGACGGCATCCCACAACCCCAAGCAGTACACCGGGATGAAGATCGTCCGCCGTGGCGCTCTGCCGGTCGGGAGCGAGTCGGGCCTCTACGAGATCCGCGACCGCGCCGCAGCCGGCGTATGGCGTGATGCGGTTCGTGGAACGATCACCGAGGAGGACGTCTGGGACGGCTTCCTCGACCGGGTGCTCTCGTTCGTCGACGCCCCGGCGATCCGCCCGCTGCGCGTCGTCATCGATGCGGCAAACGGCATGGCCGGCGAGATGCTTCCGCATGTCCTCGCCCGGCTGCCACAGATCGAGGTTGTGCGTTGCCACTTCGACCCCGATGGAGCCTTCCCGAATCACGAGCCGAACCCGCTCCTGCCCGAGAACCGCGAGTTCATCATCAGGGCGACACGCGAGGCGGGCGCCGACTTCGGTGTCGCCTACGACGGCGACGCCGACCGCTGCTTCTTCGTCGACGACACCGGCGACTTCGTTCCGGGCGACTTCACCACCGCGCTCTTTGCCGAGCAGATGCTCGAGAAGGAGCCGGGCGGCAAGGTGATCTACGACGTGCGCGCCTCGTGGGCTGTCCCCGAGGCGATCGAGGCTGCCGGAGGCGTTCCGCTCGTGAACCGGGTCGGACACTCGTTCATCAAGCAGCGCATGCGCGACGAAGGCGCCGTGTTCGCCGGCGAGGTGTCGGCGCACTACTACTTCCGCGACTTCTCCCAGGCCGACTCCGGGGTCATCCCGTTCCTCCTGATGCTCGAGCTCGTCTCGAAGCGCGGGCGGCTCGGCGACGTCCTCGACTCGCTTCGCTCCCGCTACTTCCTCACCGGTGAGATCAACACGCCGGTCGCGGACGTCGCCCTCAAGCTGCAGGAGATCAAGGAACGGTTCGGGCCTGAAGGCAGGATCTCCCACCTCGACGGCCTGTCGATCGAAGCCGACGACTGGCACATGAACGTGCGCCCGTCCAATACGGAGCCGTTTCTCCGGCTCAACCTCGAGGCCCGTTCGCAGGCGCTGATGGAGCGCAAGCGTGACGAGGTTCTCGACCTCATTCGCGCCTGATCGGCCCGGCGGCCCGTGCGCTGGGCACGGCTAGGATCGACGAATGATCGAGCTCGGGCACATCACCGATCGTAAGCGGCCGTTCCGGTACGCGGCGTGCACGAGGGTCGCGTTCTCGGACACCGACGCGCAGGGTGTCGTCTACTACGGCCGGTATCCACCCTACTTCGACCTCGCCCGGACAGAGTACCACCGCCACCTGGGCCGTGACAGCGAGCGTGCCGAGATGGCCGTTCGGGCAGCTGCGATCGAGTACTTCGCGCCCGCACGGTTCGACGATCTGCTCGAGGTGTTCATCCGCATCGAGCGGATCGGGACGACCAGCGTCACCTATGACCACGCCGCCTACCGCCTCGACGACGACGGTACGGATCTGCTCATGGTCACAGCGAAGCTGACGCTCGTGTTCATCGATCTGAACGAGCGCCGCGCGATTCCCGTTAGCTCCGACTTCCGCGCACAGGTCAACGAGTTCGAAGAGCTGCCAGCGTGACCGCGGCGACTCTTACCGAGATCGACCGGATCCTCGCCGCGACCGAGGAGGCCGACGACGCGCTCCGCGATGTCGTCTCGACGCTCGTTGCGCGTGCCGGCTGTCTCTGGGCGGGAATCCTGTTCTCCGAGGCTGGCGATCTCATGCTGGGCCCCGAGGCGGGCGCCTCGGCACCCGAGGTTCGGACACACGTGCCGGTTGTCTTTCAGGGGAGCCCGGTCGCCGAGCTCGTCGTGGACGGTTGCGACGACACGACGTTCCTCACCGCCGTCGCAGACCGGCTCTCGGCGCACTGCCTCGTGGGATGGGACACGGGTGGCATCCCGTGGGACCCGGACGCCTGACGCCGGCTAGGACGGCGTGACGCGGTAGGCGTCGAAGACCGCCTCGACGCCGCGTAGCGAGGCCAGCAGCGACCGCAGTGACGCGACGTCACCGACCTCGACCGTGTACCAGTTCTTTGCAAGCTGATCTTCGACGGCGCCGCCGTAGGAGACGATGTTCGCACCGTGCTCCGAGAACGTCCGGGCAACGTCCTCGAGCAGCCGCGGCCGATCCCACGACGAGACTGCGATCTGGACACGGAACGACTTCGAGCCGTCTCCGCCCCACTCGACCGGCGTGAACCGCTCCTCGTTCCGACGGAGGGCACGCACGTTCGGACAGTCGTCGCGGTGGATCGTGATGCCCTTGCCGAGCGAGACGTACCCGACGATGTGGTCTCCCGGGACAGGGGTGCAGCACTTGGCAAGGCGCACGAGGACGTCTCCGACTCCCTGGACGATCACGCCGACGTCGGAGCCCACCACCGTGTCACGCGCCTTCGGCGCCTTCGTGATGACCGGGGCCTCCTCGGCGACCTGGTCGGTCTTCAGTCGCTGGATGACCTTGTTGACGATCGAGTGCGCCGAGAGCTTGCCGGAGCCGAGCGCGAGGTAGAAATCCTCGGCCTTGCGGAACCCGGAGTCGCGAATCACCTCGGCCAGCACCGCCGATCCGCGGAGCTTCGCGTACGGCAGGTTCTGCTGCTTCAGTGCATGTTCGAGCGCCTCACGGCCCTTGTGCTCGTCGTCTTCCTTTGTCTCGCGGCTGAACCACTGCTTGATCTTCGAGCGAGCGCGTGAGCTCTGCGCGAGGGACATCCAGTCCTTCGACGGGCCGCGGCCCTGCTTCGAGGTGAGGATCTCGACACGGTCGCCGTTCTTGAGCTTGTAGTGGAGCGGCACGATCCGCCCGTTCACCTTCGCCCCGACCGTGCGGTGGCCAACGTCGGTATGGACGGCGTAGGCGAAGTCGATCGGCGAGGCGCCGGCCGGGAGCGTCTTGACCTGTCCCTTGGGCGTGAAGACGTGCACCTCGTCCTCGAACAGGTCGGTGCGCAGCGTCTTCATGAACTCGAGCGGGTCCGACTCGTCGGCGCCCGAGTCCATCAGCTGCTTGACCCAGGTCGTCCACTCGTCGTCCTTCTTCTTCTTCGTTCCCTTGTAGAGCCAGTGCGCGGCGATGCCGTACTCGGCTGTCGCGTGCATCTCGCGTGTGCGCACCTGGATCTCCAGGGGGCGCCCCTGCGGCCCGATGACCGTCGTGTGGAGCGCGCGGTAGCCGTTGAACTTCGGCACGGCGATGTAGTCCTTGAAACGCCCAGGCATCGGGCGCCAGAGCGAGTGGATCAGGCCCAGAGCGCCGTAACAGTCGCGCATGCCCTCGTCGGCGTCCCGTTCGACGATCACGCGCATCGCGGTCAGGTCGTAGATCTCGTTGAACTCCCGGCCCTTCTTCGCCATCTTGTCGTAGATCGAGTAGAAGTGCTTCGCGCGGCCGGAGATCTCCGCCGGGATGTCCGCCTTGTCGAGCTCCTCGTGGAGCACGAGCGACGCCTCACGGACGTGCTCCTCGCGATCGGCACGCCGCTCGGAGACCATCTGCTTGATCTCCTCGTACTTGCGCGGATGGAGCGTTCCGAACGCCAGATCTTCAAGCTCCCACTTGACCGCGTGGATGCCGAGCCGATGTGCGAGCGGCGCGTAGACCTCGAGCGTCTCGCGGGCCTTGCGCACCTGGGTCTGTTTGCCCATGTACTCGATCGTGCGCAGGTTGTGCAGGCGGTCGGCCAGCTTGATCAGGATCACGCGGACGTCCTCGGCCATCGCGACGATGAGCTTGCGGTAGTTCTCGGCCTCCGCGTGCTCGCGGCTCTGGAACTCGACGCGAGTGAGCTTCGTCACGCCCTCGACGAGCTTTGCGATCTCGGGCCCGAACTCGTGAGCGATGTCCTTGATCGCGACACCCGTGTCCTCGACCGTGTCGTGCAGGAGCGCCGCCGCGAGCGTCGCTTCGTCGAGCTTGAGTCCGGCAAGGATCTTTGCCGCACCCCAGGGGTGGTAGATGAACTCCTGGCCGGATCGACGGAGCTGGCCGTCGTGCGCGTTCGCGGCGAAACGGAACGCGCGGGTTAGGAGCTCGCGGTCGGCGTCAGGCTTGTAGGCCTCGACCTCGGTGAGCAGGTCGTCGACGAGATCCTGATGTCGTTCGAGTACCGCCATCGGTTCAGTCTACCGCGGCCGGTTTCGAGATCGGTGCTCCGCGCTCCCGCTCAGGCAGCGGCGAGTCGGTCCGGCGAGGCCTCTGCGAGCCGGCGGAAAGACTCCGACTCGAGCAGGCTGCGTCGCCCGCCGTCGCCGATGTCGAGCTCGGCGAAGATCGCCTGCGCCTCCGGGGCACGCATCGACTCATCGAGACGCCATTGCGCCGCAAGCCACGTCCGGAGCTCCTCGTACCTCACGGCTGTCTCGAAGGTCTTCCGCACGACGAGCTGCGGCGAGACCGTGCCATTCCAGCGGTTCTCCTGCAGGCGAAACGCGACGTCGTAGAGGCCAACGCGGCGGAGCTGATCGAGCTGGCCGCCGAGTCCGAACCCGATCGCCGAGCCCGCGTCTCTGCCCCGCTGGCTGACGCGAAAGCGGAGGTGCTTTCCCTCGCCGACGGTGGACAGCGCATTCAACTCGCAGCCCTCGATCAGGAGCGTCACGCCGGGATTCCCGAGACCGAACGGCGCGAGCCGACCGAGCTCCTCGCACAGGGCGAGGCCAAGCTCTGGCCCCGCAACGAGCGCGTCCACGGTCAGCGGAGGTCGAAGATCCTCGTCGTGCAGCACGCTGTCGGCGTGGCTCCCGAATGCCTCGGCGAACGCGGCAACGTTCTCGGGTCGGATCGTCAGGCCGGCGGCGGCGCGATGGCCCCCGAACCGTTCGAGATGCACCGCGCAGGCCTCGAGAGCTCCGTGGAGATCGAACGTCCCGGCCGATCGACCTGACCCCTTCCAGAACCCGTCAGTCCCGGCGATCAGGACGACCGGACGCCCGTAGGTCTCAACGAGGCGTGAGGCGACGATCCCGATCACCCCCTCGTGCCAGTCGGCGCCGGCGACGACGTACCCGCGTTGTCGACGCCGGGCGTCTGGCCAGGAGTCGATCTCGTCGATCGCGGCCCGGAGGATCCGTTCCTCGATGGCCTGCCGCTCACGGTTCAGCCGTTCGAGCTCCTCGGCCAGGGAGTGCGCCTCGTCGTCGTCCTCGCTCAGAAGCAAGGCGAGGGCGGCCTCGGGCCGACCGAGGCGCCCCGACGCGTTGATGCGAGGCGCGAGGCGGTAGCCGATCGCGCTCTCGTCACACGCCGCACGATCGACACCGGCAATGCGCATGAGCAGTCGAAGGCCCGGCTTCTGAGTCTGAGCGAGGCGCCGGAGTCCGAGCAGCGCAAGCGAGCGGCTCTCATCGAGAAGCGGCACGACATCGGCGACCGTCGCAAGCGCGACGATGTCGAGGTGGCGCGCGAGCAGGGCGTGGTCGGAGCCAAGCAGTGCTTCGGCGAGTTTCCAGACGACCGCCGTGCCGCAGAGACCCGCGAACGGGTAGTCGCCCTTGAGCGGAGCAACGACGGGGCAGTCGGGAAACGCGTCGCCAGGGCGGTGGTGATCCGTGATCACGACCTCAAGCCCGAGCGCCTTCGCATGCTGAACCTCGGCGACCGCGGTGATGCCACAGTCGACGGTGATGATGAGCTCCACACCGTCCGCCGCGAGCTTCGTCACGGTCTCACCGTTCAGCCCGTAGCCCTCTTCAAAGCGCGAGGGCAGGTGCCAGATGGGGTCCGCGCCAAGCTCGCGGAGCAGGAAGATAGCCAGCGCTGTCGCGCAGATCCCATCCGCGTCGTAGTCGCCATGGACGCAGATCCGCGCGCCTCGCTCGACCGCCGCACGGATCGTCGTAACCGCTGCTGCCATGTCCCCGAGCGCGAAAGGATCGTGGCCCGGCATGGCGCCTTCCAGGAACGTTCGGGCCGCCTCGGGTTGGTCGTAGCCACGACGAACGAGGACGGTCGCCGTCGTCCGGCTGATCCCGAGTGAGTCCATCAGGACACGCACGTGACCGGGCTCGCACGCACCGATCGTCCATCGCGTCGTCTCCATCGAAAGGGGCAGGTTACGGAGCGTATCGGACGTCGCGAACCTCCAAAAAGCCCCTGCATCTGCTTGAATCGCTGCCCTTGTTGCGCGCCACCTCAGCCGCGTTCCTCGCCGCAGGCCTCGCCTGCACGTCGGCGCCCGCGACCGATCGCACGACAACGATCGCTCCCGGCGTCCGGGTGCACGGTGTCGCGCTTGGTGGTCTGACTGTCCAGCCGGCGCTCGCAAAGCTGACGCGCTCCGTGACCCGACCGATCCGGATCGTCTACCGCGGCCACACGCTCGTCGTCCCGGCTGCACAGCTCGGCGCGCGTGGCGCCGTCGAGACGGCTCTGCGACGAGCGCTCCATGCGGGCCCCGGGACCAGGATCGTCCTGCCGATCTCCTACTCCCACGAAGCGGTCGCCACGTACGTCAAGGGGCTCGACCGCCGATTCGGTCGTCCGGCGACGCCGGCCCGGCTGATCGGCGCCACCCGGCGCGGGCCGCTGATCTCGGCTGGTGCGATCGGCCTCGCGGTCGAACGCGAGACGATGGTCGCCGCCATCGAGCAGGAGCTCGCCACGACCTCGCGCGGCCCCCTCGTCCTGATGATGAGCGCGGTGCGATCACCCCTCACCCGCGCTGACTTCGGCCCGCTGATCATCGTCGAGCGTCGGCGCAACCGGCTTCGGCTCTATCAAGGCACCCGCCTGGTGCGGGCGTTCGCCGTCTCGACCGGGAGGACGATCTATCCCACGCCGCACGGCCGCTTCTCGATCTCCGACAAGCAGCGCAACCCGTGGTGGCATCCACCGACGTCGGCCTGGGCGAAGGGTCTGCGCCCGGTTCCTCCCGGCCCCGGAAATCCGCTCGGCACGCGGTGGATGGGCCTTGATGCACCGGGCGTCGGCATCCACGGCACGCCCGAGGACGCCTCGATCGGGTACTCGGAGTCTCACGGCTGTATCCGGATGCACATCCCGGATGCCGAGTGGCTGTTCCGCCGTGTCCCGGTCGGAACGCCCGTCGTGATCCTCTAGACCTAGCCCTCCTTCGGGAGCTGGATCCCGAAGTACGTCAGCACGACGACGAGAACGATCATCGCGATGAAGCCCGCGACCGCAACCCGCTTGTAACGGAAGTCGCGGAACGAGTCGGCGAACGCACGGACGAGCAGGATCAGCACGGCCCCGACGATCCCGGCACCAATGACGAACACGGGAGCCAGGACGAGGAGGCGCTGCCAGTGCGGAGCGGATCCGACCATCCCGCAACCGTAGCTCGCACCACCCCTGGCTATGCTGACCTTCGGTCATGACCGACACGAACTACACCTCGGGCGAGGACTACGTCGTGGAGTTCCTCGGCTACCGGTTCACGTTCAACACGGTCGATTTCGAGCAGCGTGTGGTCGCTGCCGCATCGAAGCTCGGCCTCGTCGAAGCGAATGAGCTCGACGAGGATGAGACCGCCGATCTCGTAGCGCTTGCTGCTGCCGGGCTCGTCGAGGACCCGACCTCAAGGCTTGGCCGGTACCTCGTTCGCAACTGGGAGAGGGTCGCGCTCGTCGGCACCGAGTCCCTCGTCTACTGGCTGCGCAAGCTCATCTTCCGTGGCGCGTGGCTCGACCACCAGGTGAAGCGCGGCGCCCTCGAGGTGGTCTGGGAGGACAACGAGGCCGAGTTCGCCTACCAACACCCGGGCGGTGGGCGGCCTCTGCTCGACCTGGCCCCGGTGCCGTCATGGCACGAGCTCCAGTTCCCGCGCTAGCTGCGCTCGCAGGCGTCGGCTACCTCGCCGCCCTCCTCGCTCTCGATCGCGGTGCAACGCGCCCAGAGCAGCTCGGGCTCGGTGTCGCCACCTGGATCGTCCTTGCCGCTGTCCTGCTGCGCTCGAACGTCGAGCGCCGTGCCCAGGTGATCGGAGTGGTCTGCTTCGCAACGCTCGGCGAGTTCACCGGGTCGCTCCTCTGGGGCGTCTACCGCTACCGGCTTCACAACATCCCAGCCTTTGTGCCTCCCGCCCACGGGCTGGTGTTTCTGACGGGGCTTGCGCTCTCAACCTCGCTCCGACGCCATGCGCGCACCCTGATCGTCGTTGCCACGGCGACGGCAGCCAGCTGGGGGCTCCTCGGACTTACTGTCCTCCCCCAGCGCGACATCGCCGGGGCTTTCGGCGTACCGCTGCTCCTCATCTTCCTGTGGCGCTCCCGTAGCGGCGCCCTCTACGCGGGTGTCTTCCTGGTGGTCGCGGCGCTCGAGCTGTACGGGACGGCTCTCGGCACCTGGCGCTGGGCCCAGCACGTCCCGGTGCTAGGGATTCCGGACGGCAATCCGCCCTCAGGCGTCGCCTCTGGATACGTCTGGTTCGACGTGATGGCCCTCCTCGTCGCGCCGTTCCTCGTGCCGCTGCTCAGCGTTCGAGGTCGGCGAAAGGGCGCTGGAGGCGGACAGCCTCCTGCCCCGTCCATGCCAGGGTGACGGCCAGTCCAGACACCGCCGAGGCGACCTCGGTGACACGCGCGCCGAGCGACCGACAGAGCAGGGTGAAGCCTCGCGGTGCCGTGGCGCCGTCCTGGACGCAGTGCGGAAACTCGTGCGACTCGGCCGCGCTCCGAGCAATCTCGGCGAGCGCATCCTCGACGAGCCCGGCCCCAGTCTGAACCCGGTCGTTACTCACGGGCAGTATGGCGCATCCTTGCGCCGGCGGCCATCCCTCAAAAGAGGTTCGACGGCGTCTCGGGCGAGCCGACGTGGGCGCGGCCGAGCGCTGTGACGACCCGTCCTCGCGGTGTCCGTTGGAGAAAGCCAAGCTGCAGCAGATAGGGCTCGTAGACGTCCTCGATCGTCTCGGCCTCTTCGCCGAGAGCTATCGCGAGCGTCGACACGCCGACCGGGCCACCGCCGAACTTCTCGACCAGCGCCCGCAGGAGATCGCGGTCGAACCGCTCGAGTCCCATCTCGTCGACCTCGAGGAGCAGCAGCGCCTCCTCGGCGATCTCCTCGGTGATGCGACCTGCGTGGCGCACCTCCGCAACGTCCCTGACCCGGCGAAGAATGCGGTTCGCGATCCGCGGCGTCCCCCGCGCGCGACGTGCGATCTCGTCGGCGGCTGTGGGTTCGATCTCGACGGCGAGGATGCGGGCGCTCCGCCGCACGATCATTCCAAGGTCGGCGGTCGAGTAGTGGTCGAGCCGAAACGTCAGCCCGAACCGGTCTCGCAGCGGAGTCGTGAGGAGCCCGGTTCGTGTCGTCGCACCAATCAGGGTGAACGGGGGCAGGTCGAGGGTGAGCGTGCGCGCCGCGGGCCCCTGCCCGACGATGATGTCGAGCCGGAAGTCCTCGAGTGCCGGGTAGAGGATCTCCTCGATCGTGCGGTTCAGCCGGTGGATCTCGTCGACGAAGAGGACGTCCCGCGGCTCGAGGGCAGTGAGGATGGCGGCGATGTCTCCCTTGCGCTCGAGCGCCGGACCTGCGACCTGCCTGATCCCAACATCGAGCTCACGCCGGATGATCTGGGCAAGCGAGGTCTTACCGAGCCCCGGAGGGCCAGCAAGCAGGACATGGTCGAGCGCCTCGCCACGGCCCTTCGCGGCGTCGAGTGCGACCGCAAGCTGCTCCTTGACGTTGGCCTGGCCAACGAAGTCCGCCAGGCTCTGTGGCCGGAGCGACCGTTCGAGGTCGTCCTCGGTTGCGTCCTGCAGGTCGGGAGTGACGATCCGGTCGGTCATGTCGTCGCCCGCAACGCCGCGCGCACCTGCTCCTCGACCGGCAAGGAGTCGTCAATGTTGGCGAGAGCACGGTCGGCATCGGCGATTGGCCAGCCGAGCTCGACGAGAGCATCACGTGCCAGGAGCGACCCTGTCTCCTGACCGGCGGGACCGTCAACGACTGTCCCGAGCTTCTCTTTCAACTCCATGACGACGCGCTGGGCGATCTTCCGACCGATCCCGGGGATCGCCTCGAAGCGGGCGGTGTCCTCCCGAACGATGGCACGCCGAAGCTCCGCCACCGGCGAGCCCGACACGATCGCAAGTGCGACCTTGGGGCCGATTCCCGAGATCCCGAGCAGCAGCTCGAAGAGCTCCCGCTCATCGCCTGATGAGAATCCGTAGAGCTGGAGCGCGTCCTCGCGGACGTGCAGGTAGATCTCAACCGTGAGCTCGTCTCCGACGGCGCCGAGAACGCGGGGCGTCGCCGCGACGAGGTAGCCGACCCCACCGACGTCGAGCACGATCCCTGCGCTCGTGCGGGCTGCGACCGTGCCGCGGAGCCGGGAGATCACGAGACCGCCCTGAGAAGCGGCGGGGCGAGCGCGTGACAGATCGCAACCGCGAGCGCATCGGAGGCATGGTGCGGCGTCGGAACCGCGTCGAGGCCGAGAATGGCCTTGACCATCCGCCCGACCTGCTCCTTGTCGGCGCGGCCGTAGCCGCAGACCGCCTGCTTCACGCTGGCCGGCGCGTACTCGACACAGTCAAGCCCGGCGGACGCTGCCGCGACGAGCACGGCTCCCCGAGCCTGACCGACGGCGAGCGCGATGCGGGCGTCGGCGCCGACGTATGACTCTTCCAGCGCGACTGCGTCCGGCGCATGCTCGGCGATCAGCTCGGCCACCCCGTTGAAGATCGTGAGCAACCGCTTGTCGACGCGCTCGCGCGGGGTGGTGCGCCACCACCCGTGGCAGTCCACCCGAAGGCGTCCGTCGCTTTCGTGGACGATCCCGTAACCGCAAGCGGCCGTCCCTGGATCGATGCCGAGGACTTTCACGTCGGAAGGTTAGGCGCGCCTCCGGACGGCGAGGCAGCGGACACCGGGTTCAGGAGGTGACGAGCTCGAGAACATCGTCGGGGATGTCGAAGTTCGCCCAGACCTCCTGGACGTCGTCGTCATCCTCGAGCGTGTCGATCAACCGCATGACGGTGCGTGCGGTCGACTCGGCTGCGATCTCGACGGTCGTCTTCGGCACCATCGAAAGCTCAGCGGATTCGACGGTAAACCCGGCCGCCTCGATCGCCTGCCTGACCGCCGAGAGGTTCTCCGGGGCGCTCGTCACCTCGAACGCATCGCCGTCGGCCGCAACATCCTCGGCCCCCGCATCAGCGGCCGCCAGGAAGAGCTCGTCCTCGTCGACGCTGGCACCGGCAACGATGACGACGCCGCGCCGCTCGAACTGCCAGGCAACTGCACCCGTCGCGCCAAGGGCGCCACCGAACTTGGTGAACGCGTGCCGTACCTCGGCTGCTGTGCGGTTGCGGTTGTCGGTGAGCGCCTCGACCAGCACTGCAACACCTTCGGGACCGTAACCCTCGTAGATCACGGTCTCGAAGTTGGCGCCGTCGGAGCCTTCGCCCGAGCCCTTCGCGATCGCCCGATCGATGTTGTCCTTTGGCATCGAGTACGACTTCGCCTTCTCGATCGCGTTCTGGAGCGCGAGGTTGTTGCCGGGATCGCCGCCGCCCTCCTTGGCCGCGACGATGATCGAACGTGCGAGCTTCGAGAAGAGCTTGCCGCGCTTGACGTCCGCGGCGCCCTTCTTGTGCTTGATCGATGACCACTTGCTATGCCCTGACAACGTTTCCCTCCCGTACCGAATCGAGGAACAGCTGATGAATTCGCGTGTCGCCGGTCAGCTCCGGATGGAACGAGGCGATCAGGTACCGGCCGTCACGCGCGAGCACAGGATGCCCGTCGAACGTGGCGAGGATCTCGACACCCGCTCCGGCCTCCTCGATCCACGGAGCGCGGATGAACACCGCGTGCACCGGCTCGCTCACGCCGACGACGTCGAGGTCGGTCTCGAACGACGCCGACTGGCGGCCGAATGCGTTGCGGCGCACCCGCACGTCGACGAGCCCAAGGTGGTTGCGGTCGAGCACGATCATTCCCGCGCACGTCCCGAAGACCGCCCCGGAGAAGTCACGGATCGCCTCGTCGAGGCCGTACAGGTGCATGAGCCGTGTGAACGTCGTCGACTCCCCACCCGGGATGACGAGGCCGTCCAACCCGTCGAGCTGCTCGGGCTTGCGGACATCGGCGACATCTGCCCCCAGAGCGCGCAGCATCCCCGCGTGCTCGCGGAAGTTGCCCTGCACGGCGAGGACTCCGATCCGAACCGGCTCCATGGCGGCAGATGGTATCGGCGCGCCAGGGCGGCGCCGTCGCGGAGAATGGGCCGGTGACCGCCGCAGCCATCCTCCTCGCGCTCGCCTCGGCGGCGACCTGGGGGATCGCCGACTTCTCGGGCGGGCTTGTCTCCCGGCGACTGCCGACGATCGCCGTGACCGTTGTCTCGCAGGCCGCGGGCTTCGCCGCGCTCCTGATCGCGCTCGGGATTCACGGCGGCGCGATCGACGGCAGGTCGTTTGTGATCGGCATCGCGGCCGGGCTTGGCGGAGGCTCCGGACTCGCCGCGTTCTACAAGGCGCTCTCGCTCGGAACGATGAGCATCGTCTCCCCCCTCGTCGCCTGCGGGGCTGTCGTGCCGTTCGCGATCGCTATCGGCACGGGCGAACGGCCCGCGATGATCGGGCTCGCGGGCGCCGCGATTGCGCTCACGGGCGCCGTGATGGCCTCGGCGGAGGAACGCAAGGTCGCCGTGCCAGAGCGTGTCCGGGCGATCTCGCTCGCCGTAGCCGCCGCTGTCGCTCTTGGCCTCTTCACCTACTTCCTCGGGCTCGGAAGCCGCGAAGGGAGCCCGCTCTCAACGCTGGTCGGGGCGCGCGTCGGGTCGCTGGGATTCCTCGTCGGGCTCGGGCTCATACGCCGTGCGCCCCTCAGCGTCGGACGCGCCTCACTCCTGCCGGTTGCCGCCGTCGGCCTCTGCGACATCGCAGCCAATGCGCTCTTCGCGCTGGCAAGTGGGCGCGGCCTGCTCGCGCTCGTCTCCGTGCTCGGCTCGCTGTACCCCGTCATGACCCTGATCCTCGCCCGGTTCATTCTCGGAGAACGCCTGACCCGGCTCCAGCTCGGCGGGATCGGCATCGCCCTGGTCGGGGTCGCCGCGCTAAGTTCGGGCTGACGCATGACCGAGATCGAATCGCTTCAGGGCCGCCTGCTCGTCTCCTCGCCGACCCTGCACGACCCGAACTTCCGCCGCACGGTCGTGCTGATGACTCATCACGACGAGGAGGGCGCTGTAGGGCTCGTGCTCTCGCGGCCGTCCGAGGCGGTCGCGAGCGAGGCCGTTCCGGAGCTCGCCAACCTCCCGGCCGGTCGCTTCGTCTACGTCGGAGGACCGGTGGAGCCGCAGGCCGTGCTTGCGCTGGTCGAGCTCGGTGACGCCGACGCCCGCGTGACGCCGATCGTCGGTGCGGTCGGGCTGTACCCGCCCGACGCCGAGATCGACGAGCTCTCGATCACCCGCGCCCGGATCTTCGCGGGCTACTCGGGCTGGTCACCAGGCCAGCTCGAAGAGGAGCTCGCCGAGGGCGCCTGGATCATCGTCGACGCCGAGGCCGACGACGCCTTCGTAGACAGCCCGGACGAGCTGTGGCGAACCGTGCTCAAGCGCAAGGGTGGCCGCTACGCGCTGATCGCAACGATGCCGTTCGACCCCGGCCTGAACTAGGCGCTCAGCTCCAGGAAGGCGTGCGCTTCTCGAGGAAGGCAGCGATGCGCTCCTTCCCGTCGTGCGCCTCGAGGCACCTCACGAAGGCATCAAACTCGGTCCTGTCGCTTGGCGCATGCCGTGTGTCGAGGAGGACGCGCTTCAGCTCGAGGAGTGCGTGTCGGCTCTGCCCGGCAAGCATCCCCGCGACGGCCGCGATCTCGGCGTCGAGCTCGTCGGTGACTCGCTCGACGAGCCCCCACGCCTCAGCCCTGGAAGCAGACACCTGCTCGCCCGACATCAGGAGCCAGGCGGCGCGGCCAGGCCCAACCAGACGTGGCAGCCGCTGGGTTCCGCCGCCGCCCGGAACGAGTCCGAGCTTCACCTCCGGCAGCCCGAGCTTTGCGTCGGTGTGCGCGATCCGGATGTCGCAGGCAAGCGCGAGCTCGAGCCCACCGCCGAGGCAGTAGCCGTCGAGCGCCGCAATTGCGGGCACGGGGAGCGACTCGATCACACCGGCGAGATCCTGGATCCCCGGAAGTGTTCCTGCGTGCAGCTCGCTGACGTCGGCGCCGACCGAGAACGCGCGGCGGCCTCGGCCCCGCAGCACAACGACGCGTGTCTCGACCTCGATCTGACCGAGCTCTGCTTCGAGCCGTTCGACGGTCGCTGCGTCGAGCGCATTCAGCGGTGGGTTGTCGATCCAGACGGTCTTGATCGGGGTGCTCATGGAGCCAACTCTCGCAGATTCTCCGGGCGTCATCCTGGGTAGTTCCTGGCAATCACGCTGGGGGTTCTTCTGATTCCTCCGGGCCCGACCGATGCGAGCATCAAGGGCAACCAGCACAGACGATCACCACCGGCAGAGAGCCGGCCTGGAGGTGTGAGAGATGCGTACCGGTCGGTCATTGCCCTTCTTCCAGCTCGCCGCTGTGGCCGGGCTCGCCGCACTGGTTGCAGGCGCGGTCTCGGCGTCATCGCTCGGCACGGTCGTGACGGTGACCGCCGGAACGCCGAGCGAGTTCTCGTTCAAGATCTCCCGCACGTCGGTGCCCTGGCAGGCAGTCGCCCCCGGAAACACCGTCACGTTCAAGGTGACCAACCGCGGCACCGTGTCGCATCAGTTCAAGGTGTGCTCGGCGTCCACCACAAGGGCGGCCGCGAACGGGTGCGCCGGAACGGCAACAAAGCCGCTCGCGCCCGGCGCATCCGCGACGCTCGTCGTGAGGTTCGCAAAGCAGGGCCAGTACGGGTACCTCTCGCCGGTCGCCGGCCAGGCGGCCAGGGGAATGAAGGGCCTGCTCAAGGTCGGCACGACGGTTGCGAAGCCCGCCACGACCACGACCACAAAGACAACAACACCCCCCGCGTCGAGCAGCACGCCGAGCACGTCAGCATCGCCAGCACCGGCTACACCCGGCGCCTCCGCGCCGAGCGTTCCCCTGACAGGGGCGGCAGCGGCGGGCGCGGTCGTGTTCCAGACGGTCTGCGTCGCCTGCCACACCGTGATTGAGCTCCGCACGACCGGAGTTCCGTCCGACATCAACCTCACCCACGGAGGTGGCCCGTTCCCGAGCGCTCTCACGCCGACCCAGATCGCCGACCTTCGCGCCTACCTCACCGGCAGCTAGATCTGGTCGTCGTCACCCCGCGACCCGCGCTCGAGAAGAGAGCGCGGATCCGTCGTCAGTAGAGGCGCCTTCCGGATTCGAACCGGAGTACGCGGCTTTGCAGGCCGCTGCCTAACCACTCGGCCAAGGCGCCGGACAGGGGGCATCGTATCCGCGCTACGAGGTTGCGACGTTGAGGCTCACACCGCCGAGGGCGAAGCCGCCGCCGGACGTTCGGGTCGCGCGCGACTCGATCTCGGCGCGAACGGCCTGGCGTTCGTCCTCGTCGAGCCGCGCCAGCGCCTGCGCGACCGGGCCACGGAGCTCCGAGACGAAGAACCAGAGCTCGTCCGAATCGGCAAACCGGTAGGCAACCTCTTGCTCCTCGATCTCCGACTTGTCGAACCCGGCCGCCGTGAGGAGCGCGTTGATGGATGCGGGGTTGCGCTTCTCGGATGTCCGGCGTTCCTCGTCGGTCTGTGGGTGCAGATGCCCGCGGGAGACCATCACGTCGGCGGGAACGGTCATCCACGCGTTGCGTTCGCGCTCCACCCACACCGAGAACGCGAGGCGACCTCCCGGGCGCAGGACTCGACGGATCTCGGCGAGCGCCGGCGGCGGATCGCCCTTGAGGATGTAGCCGAAGCGACACAGAACGCCGTCGACGGTCGCCGCAGGCAGCTCCAGCCGCTCTGCTTCGAGGAGTCGAAAGTCAACGTTGCGGAGACCGCGCGCGTCGGCGCCGCGCCGGCCCGCCGCGAGCATGTTCGGCGAGCGGTCGGCACTGATCAGCAGGCCGCCTGGCACGAGCAGCGGCGCGGCGAGAAACCCCGTCTCCCCCGTGCCGGCGGCCAGGTCGAGCACCGTCTGTCCGGGCTGCGGGTCGAGCCGCTCGACGAGCCACTCGCTCACCTGATACGTCGAGTCCCACATCAGGTCGCGTGCCTTCTCCCAGCGTGGAGCGAGCTCCTGCCACTGCTCGTAGCTCCCATCTCGAGTCACAGCGACCTCAGCCGTTCGAGCTCTGACGCCGAGGGCTCCCACTCGCCCGCCGCCGCGTTTGCCCTGACCTGCGCGGGAGTCGTCGCGCCCGCGATCACCGAGCAGACGGCGGGCTGCGCGGCGAGCCCGCCGATTGCGACGTCGAGGAGCCGAAGGCCGTGGTCACCTGCGAAGGTCTTGAGGCGGTCGATCCTGTCCCAGACGGCATCGGGCACGCCCGACTCGCGGGCAAACGCGAAGCCGTCCCGGGCCAGCCGCGAGCCCTCGGGAGCCGGTTCGCCGCGGCGGTACTTGCCCGTGAGCAGGCCACGCGCGAGCGGGAAGTACGGGATCAGTCCAACACCGAGCTCCTCACATGCGGGCACGACGTCTGCCTCCGGATCGCGCACGAGCCACGAGTAGTCGTTCTGGACGGAGATGAACTGCGCGAAGCCGCGCGAGCGGGCAGCGGCATCGGCCTCGCGCACCTGATCCCCGGACATGTTCGAGGAGCCGATCTGACGAACCTTCCCTTCGCGGACGAGCTCGTCCATCGCGCCGAGCGTCTCCTCGATCGGGGTCACGCCGTCGGGGCGGTGGTACTGGTAGAGGTCGATGTAGTCGGTCCGAAGCCGCCGCAGCGACCCTTCGACGGCTCCCCGGACGTACTCGCGCGTGCCCCGGGCGACCGAGTGATCGCCGAACCCCGTTCCCCAGCCGAACTTCGTCGCGATCACGACCCGGTCGCGTCGACCCTGGAGCGCCCGGCCGATGAACTCCTCGCTCTCGCCGTCGCCGTAGGTCTCGGCGGTGTCGAGGAGCGTGATGTCTGCGGCGATCGCCGCGTCGATCACGGCGCGCGAACGGGTCTCGTCGATCCGCCACCCGAAGTTGTTGCAGCCAAGGCCAACGACCGAGACGGCCAGGCCTGATGAGCCGACGTAGCGCTGTCGCACGGAGCTCACGCTACCGAGTGCCAGGTCTCAGCGAGCACGCGCAGCCAGTTGCCGGAGGCGAGCTTTGCGAGCGCCACCTCGTCATGGCCACTCGACCGCAGAGCATCGAGGAGCGCAGGGAGCCCTTCAACCCCTCCGAGAACGTCGGGAACGGTGGCGCCGTCGAAGTCCGATCCGAAGGCGACGTGATCGATGCCCATCCGATCTACGAGGTAGTTGACGTGCCGCACGATCTCCGTCAGCGGCGTGTCGGGATCCTGCCGGCCGTCGGCGCGGAGGAAGCCGACTGCGAAGTTGACCCCGACGACCCCACCGGTCGCAGCGACTGCGTCGAGTTGATCGTCGGTCAGGTTTCGCGACGACGCACAGAGCGCGTGGGCGTTCGAATGAGTCGCGACGATCGGTGAATCCGTGACCCGCGCAACGTCCCAGAATCCCGCCTCGTTCAGGTGTGAGACATCCACGAGGATCCCGAGCCGGTTGCAGGCCGCGACGAGATCGCGACCGGCAGCCGTGAGCCCCGGCCCGGTGTCGGGCACGGATGGAAACCGGAACGGCACGCCCTCACCGAAGGCGTTGCGTCGTGACCAGACGATGCCGAGGGAGCGCAGTCCCCGCGCGTACCACTGCTCGAGATCGGAGAGATCCGGGGCGAGCGGCTCCGCCCCTTCCAGGTGCATGATCGCCGTGATGTGCCCTGGCGCGAAGTCGGCCACCGACCGGGCGACCGAGACCGGCAGCGTCTCGAACACGTCAGCCAGTTCGAGGGCGATCCGGCGCGCATCGTCGCGCGGTACGGGCTCCGCGAGCGGGACATCGTACGGTGGCTCGTGCTCTACGAACGGAGCGCCCCACGGAATCCACAGCGCGAAGAACCCGCCCGCGAAACCCGTCGTCGTTGCCGTTGCCAGATCGATGTGGAGTGGGCCGTCACCCCGCCACATCCGGAGGACGAGGTCGTTGTGCCCATCGACGATCATCGGCGCATCGTAAGGACGGATATGCGAATCTCCGCTGGTGTCCGAACTGCCTGTCCGCGTTCTGATCGCCGAAGACGACGATGCCTTCGCTGCGCTCGTCCGGGCGACCCTCGACAGCGACCCGCGGTTCGAGACCGTCGGCCGGGCCGCGAGCGGAGACGAGGCCGTCTCACTCGTCGGCGAGCTCCACCCGGAACTTGTCGTGATGGATATCTCGATGCCCTCGTGCGACGGCATCGAAGCAACACGGATGATCACGGAACTCGACGGCGGCCAGAACGTCGTGATCTATACCGCCAGTGACGAGTACGACGACCTCGTCCGGGCCGAGGATGCGGGCGCAACCGGCTTCCTGAACAAGGATGCAGTTCCGCTGCCGGAGCTCGCCGATGCGCTCTACGTGCTGCATACAAACCACGAGCACGCATATCCCGATCCCGACGCCTGAGGCCGCTGGTACTGTCGAAACGATGAGCGGCAACGATCACAGCCACGTGCACGGGCCGGACTGCAATCACGACCACGAGCACGCCGAGGAACCGAGCCAGGCCTCTCGCGACGCGGCCGCATGGCTGCAGGCGGCGAAGTCGAAGACGTGCCCGGAGTGCGACGCAACCGGGGCGATGATGCTCGGCGGTGGGATCTTCTGCCCGACGTGCGGCAAGGTCTCGACGAACCCGGGCTACCAGGCCCCCGCCGGCTCCTAGCGCTCCCCGCGGTACCCTCGCAGTCGTGACCTCACCGCACACTGCGGCGCACGACCACGCGCACTCCCACGCCGGCCACACCCACGCTGTTTCTCCGGATGCCGACGCCCGCAGCCTCGCCATCGGGCTCGCCCTCATCGTCGGCTTCATGGTTGTCGAGATCGTGGCGGGAGTCCTGGCGCACTCGCTCGTGCTCCTCTCCGACGCGGCGCACATGCTCACCGACGCGGGAGCGCTCCTGCTCTCGCTCGTCGTGCTTCGACTGGTGCAACGCCCCGCAGGCGGGAACCTCACGTTCGGGCTCAAGCGCCTCGAGATCCTCTCGGCGCAGGCCAACGGCGCAACGCTGCTCGTTCTTGCGGGACTGATCGCCTACGGCGCCCTCGGACGACTCGTCTCTCCACCGCACCCGGGCGGGCTCACGATCCTGCTCGTGGCGGTCGCCGGGGCGTTCGTCAACCTGCTCGCGACACGGCAGCTCGCCCGCGCCAACCGGGAGTCGCTCAACGTCGAGGGCGCGTTCCAGCACCTTCTGACGGACCTCTACGCATTCGCAGTCACGGCGGTTGCCGGCGTGCTCATCCTCGCCACGGGCTTCGACCGCGCAGACGGTGTCGCCGCCCTCGTCGTGGCAGCGCTGATGCTGCGCGCGGCGCTCGGCCTCCTACGCGCCTCGGGGCGCGTGCTGCTCGAGATGGCCCCCTCCCACCTCGACGTCGACGGCATCGGACGCGCGCTTGCTGCCCACCCAGGCGTCGCCGAGATCCACGACCTCCACGTCTGGGAGATCGGGAGCGGCTTCCCTGCGCTCTCCGCGCACGTCCTCGTGACAGGCGACGCCGACTGCCACGAGATCCGCCGCCAGCTCGAGGTCGTGCTCACGGAGCGTTTCACGGTCGACCACACGACGCTCCAGGTCGACCACGCACACGCCGATCAGCTGCTCCAGATCGGCCGTGATAACGCCAGCAGCGCTCACTGATGCGCTGGCTCGCCATGCTCGCTGCGACGGCTGCCGCGGCAGCCTCCACACCTCTAGACGCAGCCGCGACCCCGCCAACGGGGTTCCATCGCGTCCGCGCGCTCGAGCCCGCCGCGACCTACGTCGCGCGGAAGCCCGTCAGGGCCTGGTGCACGAAGACCTACCTGGGCTGGGATGCCTACATGCACCGCGTCATGGGCGACTCACCCGTCCCGAATGGCCTGGCCACCGCTGGCGCGGACGACCTCTACCTCGCGCCGCTCGAGTGCGACAACCTCCTGTTCGCGACCAGGACTGCAAGCGTGGCTGCGATCCTCCCTGCGCTCGCGGGCCCGATCGAGACGCTCACCCACGAGGCGATCCATCTGCGTGGCGAAGCGGATGAGGCTGTGACCGACTGCGCCGCGATGCGCACCATGGGCGCGGTGGCCGTCCGGTACTTCCACGTCACCCGAGGTGCTGAGTTGAAGAAGTTGATGACAGCAGCCTGGGCCTACCACCGCTCCGGGCGGGCCGTCTACACGACGATCTGCTAGCTCAGATGCGAAGCCCGTCGAGCTCCGCCCCACCGTCCGGCAGGCGTGGGTCGAGCCGCTCGAAGGTGTCGACGAGCAGCTCGGCGATCGCGACGTTTCGAACCCACTTGTGATCAGCCGGTATGACATGCCACGGCGCCCATGAGGTGGACGTCGCGGTGATCGCATCCTCGTAGGCCGCGACGTACTCGGGCCAGAGCCGCCGGTCGTCGAGATCGGCGGCACGAAACTTCCACCGCTTATCGGGGTCGTCGAGGCGCTCCTGGAGCCGCTTGCGCTGCTCGTCGGGCGAGACGTGGAGGAAGACCTTCACGATCGTCGTCCCCTCCTCGACGAGCATGCGCTCGAACGCGCAGATCTGGTCGTAGCGCGGCCGCCACACGTCCTCGGACACGAGCTGTCGGACACGAACCGCGACGACGTCCTCGTAGTGAGAGCGGTTGAAGATTCCGAGGTCGCCGCGATCCGGGCAGGCGGCATGGACACGCCAGAGGTAGTCGTGCGCAAGCTCGGTCGTCGTCGGCTCCTTGAAGGCGACCACCCGACAGCCCTGTGGGCTGATCCCCGCGAGGACGCTCCGGATCGTCCCATCCTTGCCCGAGGCGTCCATGCCCTGAAGGATCAGCAGCACCGACCGCTGCGACTCGGCCCAGAGGCGGTTGTGGAGGACGCCGAGCCGCGCAACGAGGCCTGCCAGGCGCGCTGCAGCGTCGGTCTTGTCGCGAACATCGAGCCTGTCCGCAGGATCGCGTCCTGAGAGACGCGCGTGATCGCCGGGCTTCACGCGCAGCGCCGAAACGACTGGCTGCTGTCCGCTCACAGCTCAGATCCCCTTCAGGATCGCGTACCAGACCCGGTCGGCGACCTCGGCGATGCCATCGCTCGTCCGGGCGAGACGCCGGTAGAGCTCGCGACGGGCTGCAACCGCTCGCACGTCCTCGGCCTCGACGAGCGCCGACATCGCCGCCCGGTACACGTGCTCGACGTCACGTCGCGACGTCCGCGCCGCGTCCGCCGCCGTCCGGGCATCGGACGTCGACCCGGCCGCGAGCGCAGCGAGCGCCTCGCCCAGATGCGACGTCCCGCGCGCGAGGACGACAGCCATCTCCTCGATCGCACGGTCGGGAGCGGTGTGCATCACCTCAGCCTCGCGCACCGTGTTCTTTGCCGCGTCGAGAATCCGGTCGAGACCGACCGAGAGCTCGTAGATGTCCTCCGGCTCGAACGGCGTCGTGAAAGCGACCGTCAGCGCCTGCGCGAGATCGCGCTTGCCGACATCGGCACGCTCCTCGCACTCGTGGACGACGACCCTGGCGGCATCGTCTCCCCCCGCCCAGCTGACGAGCGCCTCCATACCCTCAAGCGTGACCGCCGCCTGCGAGCGGAGGAGACCGATCACATCGGGACTCTTCGGCAGAAACCAGCGGCCGAGCCTCACCCGACGGCCTTCCAGACAAGGTAGGTGGCAGCGCCAAGGCCGGCCGATGCAGGAAGCGTCAGCACCCACGCGGTCGCCATCGACTCGACAACCGCCCAGCGCACGTGCCGCCAGCGACGCCGACCTCCCCCCACGCCGACGACGGACGAGGCGACGACGTGGGTCGTGGACACCGGGGCTCCGATGTACGACGAAGCGAGGATCACCGCCGTCGACGCAGTCTGGCTCGCAAAGCCGTCGAGCGGCGAGAGCCGGTAGATCCGTCGTCCAACCGTGCGCACGATCCTCCATCCTCCCATCGCGGTTCCCGACGTCAGCATGACACCACACGACACCTTGACCCAGAGCGGCGCCGCGAGGGAGGCCGTGTGTCCGGTCGCGACGAGCAGCGCCACGATCACGCCGATCGCCTTCTGGGCGTCGTTTGCGCCGTGGCTGAACGAGAGGGCGGCTGTCATCATCCACTCTGCGCGCCGAACCGGCCCCCGAACGCGCGTCGTCGCCCTGGCGAATACCCGCGCCAGGAAGCGCACCGCGACAACCCCGCCCAGAAGACCCGCGACGGGAGAGATCGCAAGCGCAATCAGCACGCCGAAGACGCCGACTGGCCGCCATCCGGAAAGCCCACCCCAGGCGACGGCATGGATGCCGCTCTCGGTCAACGCGGAGCCGACGAGCCCTCCGACGAGCGCGTGGCTTGAGCTCGCCGGTGTGCCTCGCGCCCAGGTCAGCAGGTTCCACCACACGGCGCCGAGCACGCCTGAGCCGACAACCGCGACCGCATGCGTAGGCGCCACCGTGACGATCCCCGCGATCGTTCCGGCAACCGCACCACCGACGAGCACCGCGCCGAGCAGGTTGAAGCACGCCGAGAGAAGAGCCGCCTGCCCCGGCCTCGCCCCGCGCGTCGCGACAAGCGTCGCGAACGAGTTTGCCGCATCGTGGAGCCCGTTTGTCAGTGCGAATGCAAGTGCGCACGCAACGGCGATGACGAGGGAGCTCACCCCACCATCATGGCCTGCAATCGACCGCGAGGCCGACCTGAGCCATTAGTCAGCTTGATGGTTATTGACTTTGGACCTATTGGTACGAAACACTGGTCCCTGGTGCGCAATTCGCGCATGCTTCGTTCTTCTCCATGGAGGGGGAAACGTATGGCGAGCAAGTTGAAGATCAAGGTGAACGGTCTCACGCATGGTGTGACT